>JBDQOS010000294.1:0-3259 GCA_040261075.1 Flavobacteriales bacterium | reverse complement strand
CCAGGCCACCCTGGACCGCTACCTCAAGAGCTACCCCGACGCCTCCGCCATGGGGCAATTGACGTTTGAAAATCAAAGGTGGATTTCGCTGTCCGCCACGTCGGGTTGGCTTTTGGGAGCGTGGCATCTCGCCAAAGAGGGAAGGGAAGACGCTCAAGGCATGTACACTTTGCTTTGGCGGAAGGTGGAAAGGCGTTGGGTCATTGTGGCGGACCACAGTTCCTAAGCGCCATGAACGTAGTGACTTTGGTGGTGTTGGTGACGTGTTTGCTCTCTTGGCAAACGATGTCACGCCGAAAGAAGGAGACGTGGATGTTGGTGCCGTACGCGGTGCGACACAAGTCGGAGTGGTGGAGGGTCATTTCTCATGCGTTTGTCCACGCGGATTGGATGCACCTTGCGTTCAACATGTTTGTCCTGCATGAGTTTGGCCAAACCGTGGCTTCGGACCTGAACCCGCTTGGCTGGATGGGATTTCCGGCGCTCTACGTGGCGGGAATCGTCGGTGGCGCCATTCCGGCACTTCGCAAGCACGGCGAGAATCCTGGGTACCGGAGCTTGGGGGCATCAGGGGCGGTCAGCGCGGTTCTGTTGGCCTTCATTTGCCTGCACCCGACTCGGACCTTGCTGTTGTTCTTTGTCGTCCCGGTTCCCGCGGTTTTAGCGGGGGTCCTGTTTTTTTGGTACGAAAGCCGAATGCAACAACAAGGGGGGACCCGCATCGCGCACGACGCCCACTTGGGTGGAGCCCTGGTAGGCGTTGCGTGGGTGTTCTTGAGCGACCCAAACGCCTTGGGTCGCTTCTTGTCAGCGCTTCAGGGCTTGCTTTCCTGAATCAGTCTTCCACGATTCGGTAGACTTCTTCGTTTGCGCGACGCATGAAGTACCGTTCGCGCGCAAAGCGCTCCAAAGCTTGGGGATCGGACAACAGGGTAGCCTGCATTTGTCGAAGTTCCTCGTTGCGAGATTCAACTTCGGAGAGCTGGGCTTTGGCCTGATTCAGAAGACGCCATTCCTTGACGGCAAATGGAATGCCCAAATCGTGGATGAATGTGGCCCAAAACAACGCCAACACCGTGATGGCGATGTATTTGTTTTGAAGTGCCTCACGAAGCCACGAGGGAAACGTCATCAGGACTCGGTTTCAGAAGCCTTGTCTTCCGCGGCATCCGCATCCGAGGATTCGTCCTTTTTCTTGGGCGATTTTTTGGCGGCCTTCTTGGGAGACTCTGTGGCCTCTGCAGGCTCACCTGCATTCAATGCATCCTCAGCTCCCTCGGGCATCTTCAGCAACCCACCTTTGATGACGTCGATGGTCAACTCCGTGGCGTCCTTCGGCAAGTCTGCGCGAAGCAAGTCGCCTTCAGACACGTCGCTGTTGATGATTTCCTCCGCAAAGGGGTCCTCAAGAAATTTCTGAATGGCTCGCTTCAGCGGGCGGGCACCGTACTTTTCGTCGTACCCCTTGTCCGCAATGAAGTCGGCAGCAGATTTGGTGATTTCGAGGTCGTATCCCAAATCCACCACGCGCTTCTTCAACGCGTCGAGCTCAATGTTAATGATGCTGTGGATGTGCTCGCGGTTCAGGCTTTGGAACAGAATGACGTCGTCAATTCGGTTCAAGAATTCTGGCGCAAAGGCTCGCTTTAACGCAGTCTGGATGACGCTGTCGCGATCGGAAGAGACGTTGGCCTGCTTGGCAGCGGTTCCAAATCCGACCCCCGTTCCAAATTCTGCGAGTTGCCTCGCGCCAATGTTGGAGGTCATGATGATGATTGTGTTTCTGAAGTCCACTTTCCGTCCAAGACTGTCGGTCAGTTGACCGTCGTCGAGTGCTTGCAGGAGCAAGTTGAAAACGTCGGGGTGCGCTTTTTCAATTTCGTCCAACAACACGATGGAGTAGGGGCGGCGACGCACCTTTTCAGTCAGTTGTCCGCCTTCTTCGTACCCCACGTAGCCCGGAGGAGCACCAATCAACCTGGTCACGGCAAACTTCTCCATGTATTCAGACATGTCGATGCGAATCAAGGATTCTTCTGAATCAAACATGAATTTGGACAAGACTTTGGCGAGCTGGGTTTTCCCAACGCCTGTAGGTCCGAGGAAGATGAACGAACCGATGGGTTTGTTGGGATCTTTTAGGCCCGCGCGGTTGCGCTTGATGGCCTTGACGACTTTCTCAATAGCGTCGTCTTGCCCAATCACCTTGCCTTCGAGGTCGGTGTTCATCCGAGCAAGTTTCCCGCTTTCCTTTTCGGCGATGCGCTGAACAGGAATGCCTGTCATCATGGCAACCACGTCGCCAACGTGATCTACCGTGACGGTCACTCGGTGGTTCTTGGATTCCTCTTCCCATGCTTTTTTGGCCTTCTCAAGCTTGTCGTTCAAGATGCGTTCCTTGTCGCGCAACCGAGCTGCTTCCTCGTACCGCTGAGAGCGCACAACACGGCTCTTGTCGTCCTTGACTTGCTCGATTTCCTCCTCAATCTTGACGATTTCTTCGGGGACATTGATGTTGGTCAGGTGGACCCGACTGCCCACTTCGTCCAAGGCGTCGATGGCCTTGTCCGGCAGGTTTCGATCGGTGATGTAACGCGCAGTTAGAGAGACGCAGGACTGAATGGCCTCGTCGGTGTACTTCACGCTGTGGTGCTCTTCGTACTTGTCCTTGATGTTGTGAAGGATTTGGATGGTTTCTTCGACGGTGGTGGGTTCCACCATAACCTTCTGGAAGCGACGCTCAAGAGCGCCGTCCTTTTCAATGTACTGGCGGTACTCGTCTAGCGTAGTGGCCCCAATGCATTGAATTTCACCACGGGCGAGCGCAGGCTTGAACATGTTCGAGGCGTCTAGAGAACCGCTTGCGCCCCCAGCGCCAACAATGGTGTGAATCTCGTCGATGAACAAAATCACGTCAGGCGACTTCTCCAACTCGTTCATCACAGCTTTCATCCGTTCTTCAAATTGGCCGCGGTATTTGGTTCCGGCGACGAGCGAAGCGACGTCCAACGTGACAATGCGCTTGTTGAAGAGCACTCGGCTCACTTTTTTCTCCACGATTCTCAAGGCCAAACCCTCGGCAATGGCACTCTTGCCCACCCCGGGTTCACCCATCAAAATCGGGTTGTTCTTTTTCCGGCGGCTCAGGATTTGCGAAACCCGCTCGATTTCCTTGGCGCGGCCCACAATGGGGTCCAACCGCCCTTCTTCAGCGAGTCGGGTCAAGTCGCGCCCAAAGTTGTCCAGCACAGGAGTCTTG
>JBDQOS010000293.1:0-5122 GCA_040261075.1 Flavobacteriales bacterium | reverse complement strand
GGCCGGAGACGGCACGATGTACGTTGGCACGGGCTCCAACTTCGACGGCGTGGGCGGCGAAGGCGGTTCAGGCTTCCGTGGAGACGGCAGTTGGATGTCGACCGACGTTGGCGCCTCCTGGACCCGGGTCGAAGGAACTTCCGGCTACGACGCAACGGACGCGATGGTGGCGGACCCGACCAACGAAAACCGCATTTGGTACGCCTCGATGGACGGCTACGGCAGCATCACGGACGGGGTGTTGTCCGAAGTCCCAGGTGGCGCAGACAGCCCCAGCAACGCTACGGACGTGGACATTGCGCCTGACGGCAGCTACTGCCTCGTCGCAGGCGCGAACGGCCGTGTGTACCGCTCGGTGGACGGCGATTTCTCCAATTTAGTAGCCATCACTCAGGGATCTGGCCAAAACGGAAACCTCCCCCAAAGCGGCATCGGACGTGCTCGCGTCGACATTGCCCAAACGTCAACCGACGGATCGTTCAACGCCTTCGCGATGTACGCCACTTCAGGCGGCCTGTTCTACGGCCTGTTCTTCAGCGACGGTGCTGGGGAGGGAGGCACGTGGAGCGAAGTTTGGCCAGGCGAAATCCAAACTGCCACGCCGCTCCCACGCGCTCAGGGCATTTACGACCTGGCGCTCGGGATTTCCAAGAGCGATCCGACCTTGGCGTACGTCGGCGGCATTGAAGTGTGGCGCTCCGGCCCCAACCAACAGGCAGAACAAGCGGCTGCGGCCTACGATGCGCCAGGGTTCCCGTTCGGGGTTCACGCGGACGTGCACGAAATCATTTTTGTGGACGACAACAGCACCCACGGCATCATGTACGTGGCCACAGACGGCGGCATTTACCGTTCTACCGACAACGGCTACTCCTACACCGCCTGCAACCGCGACTTCAACGTGACGCAGTTCTACGGCATGGCGCACAGCGCTGGAACGGGCGTGCTTGGAGGAACCCAAGACAACGGTTCGCTTTTCATCCCCGGAGACGGCTACTTCCTCAGCGACGAAATGGCGGTGGAGGTGCACGGCGGCGACGGGTTTGATTGCGCGATCAGCATGGTCACGGAAGCCGAAGGGTACACCTACGCCTGGTTCGCGGCCTCTCAGAACGGCGGATTGGTTCGCGGCACCCTGGGGGCGGGCGAGGTCAACAACGCCGGCTCCTTCTTCGACGGCAACTTCACCGACTTGTACGACGAGAACGGGGACTTGGGTCAATTCTACACGTGCATCCGCTTGTACGAGGACTTTGAAGACGAGTACAGCCAAAACAGCGTCATCCTCGTCAACACCTTCGGGCAGGACACGACGGGCGGATCTTTCGAGATGTCCACGGCCAACCAGAATCTGCCCTTCACCTTCGCGATGGGTGCGGACGAAACCTTGCACTTCTTCGACTCGATTGCGCGCCCCGAGCGCATTTTGGACGCGCCTTTGACGGAAGATCCAGATTACTTCTGGCTCGACCCTCAGGTCGGTGTTGAGGACATCCAGTGCGACGTCGTGACGGACACGGTGGGCTACGACACCTTGGTGATCACGAACCCCGTGGTGGTGGACTCCACCATTTTGGTCATCAACGACGCAGGCGATTCCCTCTTCTACACCATTGAAGTGCCAACCGGGGAAATTGACTCCACCGTGGCGGTGACGCCGGTGACGACCACGACGGAACAATGCGACACGGTTTACATCCACGCTGCAGACGTGCTGTACAACATCCCAGAACGCATCAAGGTGCAGGACCCGTACACCACCATGTTCGTGTTGGGCTTGAACGGCGGACTCGGGGTGTGGATGACGCGAGACGCGTTGAATTTCAACACCACCCCGTCGTGGATCCGCATTGCCGATGCACCCGCCGGGTTCTCTGGCACGAAGGCCATCGAATTTGTGGAAAAGGGTGAAGAAGCGGGAGACGTGATGTTCTTCACCGGTTGGAACGGTCAGGTGACTCGTGTTTCTGGATTGCGCAACGTGTACAGCCAGGACGACGTCGACCAGCTTGAGATCACCAACATCCTCAGCAGCGCCGGCGCGGCGGTGACGGGGTTGAGTGTGGACCCCAACGACCCCAACCACGTGGTGGTGACTGTCGGTGGCTATGGCAACTCTTCGGCAGGCAAGGTGCGTGAGACCTTCAACGCCTTGAGTGAAAACGTGACGTGGAACAACATTTGGAGTTCGGCTGGATTCAACAACATGCCTTGCTACGACGTGGTCATCGACGCCACCGACGCGTCCGGTGAAACAATTGTGGTCGGAACGGAGTTTGGCATTTTTGTCACCGAAAACGGCGGCGACAGCTGGGCCATCAGCAACGTGGGCATGGAGAACGGCCCGGATGCGGTGACGGCTCCCGTGTTCGATTTGAAGCAGCAATTCCGCGACTCCCACCCTTGGAGCAACATCACCAACGGAGGGGCGATCTACGCAGGAACGCACGGCCGCGGCATCTTCGTGAACGGCATTTTGGCGGACGTCGAAGAGGAAGCTCCTGTGGCGCAGAACGAATCCTGGAACGTCTTCCCCAACCCAGTCACCAACGGTGAGCTCAACCTCCCGACGCTGGGAATGCAGGGCCAGGCGCGTGTTGAGATCTTCGACCTCACGGGACGACGTTGGGTGAACGACGTGGTCAACGTTGGCGGCGTGGAACGCGTGGGTGCCGACGTGCGTGAGTTGCCCTCCGGGTACTACGTGGTGCGCATGTCGCAAGGCGACAACATCAAGGCCGCCAAGTTTGTGGTTCGCCGCTGAGCAGCGCTGAAAACGAATTGAGAAAGGGACCCCGGCGGGGTCCCTTTTTTTGTGCGCTCTGGCGAGGAAAAAACCGGAGGCCAAGGCCACCTTACGTCGGCCTCAGGCGTGGGTGATCAATTCGGCGGAGCCGCCGCCGACGACCACAGAGGTGGCATGTGTCAGCCAATCCCCCGTGTTCAGATACCTCGCCGACGAACCTTTCAACGGCAGGTCGAGTGGGAGGTGACGGTGGCCAAACACGAAGCAGTCCACGTCCGGCGTGTCGGGGTTGGCGACCCATTCTTGGGCGTAGGCGTACAAATGTTCATGAGCCAATTCGCCGAGGGGAGCTTCGCCGTTTTCGCGGCTTCGGGAAGACCACGCTTGCGCCAAGGCAATGCCCAAGTCGGGGTGGAGAAGGCGAAACGCGGATTGGCAGAGGCGGGATGTGAACACGGACTTAAGTCGACGGTACCCGGCGTCGCCTGGCCCGAGTCCGTCGCCGTGCCCCACAAGGCACGTCAATCCGTCCCATGTGCGCAAGATTGGCTCGCGATGAACCTCCACGCCCAACTCGTCTTCGAGGTAGCCAAACGTCCACATGTCGTGGTTGCCCACGTGGAAATGTACGGGGAGCCCCTCGTCGGTGAGCTCGGCAACAGCGCCCATCAGACGCACAGCGCCCTTGGGCACGGCCCGGCGGTACTCGAACCAAAAATCAAACATGTCGCCGACGAGGTGGACTTCCGTGGCGGCTCGGCCGCTGGCAAACCCTTCCCCTCGGGCGGCTTCACGCATCCAGCGAACAAAGGCCTTTTCACGCTCGCCACTCGGCGCAAACCCCGGTGCACCGAGGTGCAAGTCGGATGCGAGGTGAACGCAGGCCTGGCTCATTCGCCGAAGACTCCGCGAAGCGCCGATTCAACCCCCGCGCCGCGCAAGTGCGTTGCGAGAATGGAGCCGTCTCGGTCGATGAGCATGGTGTGAGGGATGCTGCTGACGCCGTATTCCCGGGCTGCCTCGTTGCGCCACCCCGCGAGGTCGCTCACGTGGTTGGGCCACACGAGTTGATCTTGCTCAATGGCCTTACTCCAGCGGCTGGCGTCGCTGTCCAAGGAGACCGAGAACACTTCGAAGCCCTGGTCCTTGTAATTCTGGTAGGCTCGCACCACGTTGGGGTTTTCGCGGCGGCAAGGTCCGCACCACGAAGCCCAAAAATCAAGCAACACCACCTTGCCGCGAAGGTCGCTGAGCTTGCGTTCGTTCCCGTCGGGGTCGTTCATCACGATGTCCGGGGCCATGTCGCCCTGGATGTACTTGCTGTTTTTTCCGCTACGTTGGTCGGGGTTGGACAACTCCATTTTGCGTGGACGGTTGGAGTCGTCGTAGGCCTTTTTGATTTTGCCGTAGTAGTACGAATCCGCGTGCTCCGACTTCAAATTGTCCAAGGTGGTCTTGAAAAGCGCCTTGTGCGCGGTCGCGTCGAGGCTTTCCAAGGCACTCAGGGCAGCCAGTTCGTTGGAGTGCGCTTCGGCAAACTCCAGGCTGATTGCTGAGATGCTGTCAATCTTGGCTTGTCGGGCGTCCTTGGCATTTTGGCGTGTTGCCGCGTCCACGGATCTGCCGTCGCGTTCCGTGTCCTTGATGCGAGCCTGCAGGGGCATGATGACGTTGTAGTACTCTGCAACCACGGCGGATTGAGGCGAGCCTGAGATGGAAGCGTTTACCAAGTAATTCTCCCCGACACGTGCCACGGCTTGAACGGACACGCCCTCCGTGTTGTCGGTGATGAGAACCAAGGGATGCTTTTTGGCCGCCAGCAATTGGTGGTAGCCCGCGTTCAGGGGTTCTTCAGGTTGAAGCACAAACGACCCGGTGGAGTCCAACGTGGTCGTGGCGACGTTCACCAAGTTTTTCCCCTTGAAACTGCGAAGCACCACCTCGGCTCCCGCCTCCAATCCTGAGATTGTTCCGGCCACTGTGCCTGGTGCTGCCTTGGGGACAGATCCACCTTCGCATCCTGCAGTTGCGAAGAGAAGCGTCGTCAAAGCCAAAAAGAGGGAGGTCGAAGTCGTTGTCAAGTTCATCGAAAGGCAGAAAAGAGGTTCAGTTACGAAGGTAAGGACTGCGTCCAGGATTTGAGGAATGCGTCGATTTCTTCGACGGCCCGCCATTCGACTTCCAGCTCGAGAACGGAGACGTGGAGGTCGGTCCAAGACGCGGTCCACGTTTTCATTCGGACCGCGTCTTTCGCGGTGGTCAGCACGTGCGTAACGTTGTTGGCCCGCATCCAGGATGCCCACGCGGCAACGTCTCGCGCGGTGAAGGCGTGGTGGTCCGGGTAGTGCGCGGTGCCGGCGAGTTCGATGCGGTGCC
>JBDQOS010000292.1:0-6326 GCA_040261075.1 Flavobacteriales bacterium | reverse complement strand
GTGGAGGCCGGGGGTTTGGGCCAAGGCCAATCCAGAGGCGTTCAGGGCGCAAACCCAAACCGCCCATCGAAGGACCAAAGCACGTGAAACGGGGTGGGGCATTGAGACGAAAATACGGACAGGCTCAACGTGAAAACACCGCGCGCACGTTGCAGGTTGCCCAAGCAAGCCTCCAAAAGAGATCAAGAAAGCTCGTCGCTGAGCAAGCGCATCTCGATGGACGGCGCCATTTTCTCGTGCAGGATCCGGTACACCGATTCCGCGATGGGAATGTCCACGTCGTACTTCTGGTTCAGGGCGTGGATGCCTTGCGAGCCCGTGAAGCCCTCCGCCACCATGTCCATTTCGAGGATGGCCGACTTGACCGTGTAGCCCTTGCCAATCATGGTTCCGAGGGTGCGGTTCCGGCTGTGCGGGCTGTACGCCGTAACGAGCAAGTCGCCGAGGTAGGGGCTGCCCTTGACGTCGCGGTCGATTTGGTGCACCGCGGCGAGAAACCGCTTCATCTCCTGACTTGCGTTGCTCACGAGAACGCTGATGAAGTTGTCTCCGTAACCGAGGCCGTGCGCGATGCCCGCCGCGATGGCGTACACGTTTTTTAGGACGGCCGCGAGCTCCGCTCCGAAGACGTCGTCGCTGGTTTGGACCCGAATGAACCGGGTCTCCAACCGTTCAGCCAACCACTCGGCATGGGATTCCGTGGGGCACGCCACCGTCAGGTAGCTCAGCTTCTCACGCGCCACCTCCTCCGCGTGACACGGACCGCACACAATGCCGATGTTCTCGTACGGGGTCCCAAACCGCTTGTGCAGGTAGCGCGCCGGAATGCTGTCGTATTCCGCAACCATGCCCTTGATCGCCGAGAACAAGATTTTGCTCTCCATGCCCTTCACGTCATGCGCTCGAAACACGCTGTCCAGATGCAAACTGGGAATCACCACCAACAACACGTCGCACGCGTCCACCACCGCTTGCATGTCGGTGGTCACCCGCAATTTGTCCTTGGGGAAGCTGATGCTTTGGATGTAGCGCGGGTTGTGGCCGTAGGTCATCAACTCGTCGACGGTGTCCTGGCTGCGCACCCACCAATGGAGCGTGTCCACGTTGTTGCACAGCATCTTGGCGATGGCCGTGGCCCAACTTCCGCTGCCGAGGATTCCGACGTTCATGGGCGCAAATGTAACAGGAACGCCCCTTGGGGTCTCCAAACCTCGGCGTACCTTCGCGCGCGCAGCGCGCACCGAACCCCTGCCGCGGCCCCAACCAAGACAACCTCGACCCATGAGCGAAGACGGATTGAAGAAAATCATCAGCCACGCCAAAGAGTACGGCTTTGTGTTTCCGAGCAGCGAGATCTACGACGGCCTCAGTGCCGCGTACGATTACGGCCAACTCGGCAGCGAGCTGAAGAACAACATCAAGCAGTACTGGTGGACGGCCATGGTCCGCATGAACGAGAACATCGTCGGGATCGACGCCGCCATCTTCATGCACCCCACCACGTGGAAGGCCTCCGGCCACGTCGACGCCTTCAACGATCCGCTCATCGACAACAAGGACAGCAAGAAACGCTACCGTGCAGATGTGCTGATCGAGGAGCACATCGCCAAGATTGAGGCGAAAATCCAAAAAGACGTCACCAAGGCCGCCAAGCGCTTCGGCGACGCCTTCGACGAGGCGCAATTCCGCAGCACGAACCCGCAAGTCCTGCGTCGCCAAGGCGAAATCGACGACATCAATGCCCGCTTCAAGGCCGCGATGGACGCCGAGGACTTGGCGGCCGTGAAGACCCTGATCGAGGACCTGGGCATCACGTGCCCCGTGAGCGGTTCCAAGAACTGGACCGACGTGCGTCAATTCAACCTGATGTTCAAGACCGAGCTCGGCGCCGTCAGTGGCGACTCTGGCGTGGTCTACCTGCGGCCTGAAACGGCGCAAGGCATCTTCGTGAACTACCTGAACGTGCAGAAGAGCGGGCGGATGAAGTTGCCGTTTGGGATTGCGCAGATTGGCAAGGCCTTCCGCAACGAAATCATCGCACGCCAGTTCATCTTCCGCATGCGTGAATTCGAGCAAATGGAGATGCAATTCTTCATCAAGCCGGGCACGCAAGAGGAGTGGTACAACCACTGGAAGGACGCACGCATCAAGTGGCACAAGGCCCTTGGACTCGGCGAGGAGAACTACCGGTTCCACGACCACGTGAAGCTGGCCCACTACGCCGACGCCGCGTGCGACATCGAATTCAACTTCCCAATGGGATTCAAAGAGCTCGAAGGCATCCACTCGCGCACGGACTTTGACCTGAAACAGCACGAGGAATTCAGCAACAAGAAGCTGCGCTACTTCGACCCCGAGACGCAGGAGAGCTACGTGCCCTACGTGCTCGAGACCTCCATCGGGCTTGACCGCATGTTCCTCGCCGTGCTCAGCAGCGCGCTCCGCGAGGAAACCCTCGAAGACGGCAGCGAACGCACCGTGATGGCCATCCCGTTTGCCTTGGCACCCGTGAAGGCTGCGGTGTTGCCGCTCATCAAAAAGGACGGCCTCCCCGAGAAGGCCCGCGAGGTGCTCGCCCAGCTGCAACTGCACCACAACGTTCAATACGACGAGAAGGACGCCATCGGCCGCCGCTACCGTCGCCAAGACGCCATCGGCACGCCGCTGTGCATCACGGTGGACCACGACACGCTCAACGACCACGCTGTCACGGTACGCAACCGCGACACCATGCAGCAGGAGCGCATTGCCATCGCCGACCTGAACGCCTACGTGGACGGCCTCGTCAGCATGGCCAGCCTGTTTTCCGCTTGAATTTCCCGAATCCCCGACCTGACTCGACCCCATGACTTTGAACGACCTCGATCTCCAAGGCAAGCGCGCGCTCGTGCGCGTGGACTTCAACGTGCCCCTTGACGACGCCCAAAACGTGACCGACGACACGCGCATTCGCCGGGCCGTCCCCACCATCCAGGCGCTCCTCGACGGCGGCGCTTCGGTGGTGCTCATGAGTCACCTCGGTCGGCCGAAGGGGCCGAGCGCGGACCTTTCGTTGAAGCACGTGGTGCCGACGCTGTCCAACCTGCTCGGGCGTCCCGTCCAATTTGCGGAGGACTGCGTGGGCGACAAGGCCCTCGACGTCACCCAAAACCTGCAGCCGGGAGAGGTAGCCCTGCTCGAAAACTTGCGCTTTCACAGCGAGGAAAAGGCAGGCGACGAATTCTTTGCCGGCCAGCTCGCCGAGAGCGGGGACGTGTACGTGAACGACGCGTTTGGGACCGCCCACCGCGCCCACGCGAGCACCGCGGTCATTGCGAAGTTCTTTCCGGAGGACAAGGCGTTTGGGTTGTTGATGCAAGGCGAAGTGGAGGCCCTCAACAAGGTCCTCGCCACGCCTGCCAAGCCCTTGCTTGCCATCATCGGCGGCGCCAAGGTGAGCAGCAAGCTCAGCATTCTGGAAAACCTCGTGGACCGCGTGGACAAGCTGATTGTGGGCGGCGGGATGGCGTACACGTTTGTGAAGGCGCAAGGCGGCGAGGTAGGCCAAAGCCTCGTGGAGGACGACATGCTCGACAAGGCCCGCACCATTTTGGCCAAAGCCGAAGCCGCTGGTACGGAGTTCCTGCTCCCCACGGACACCCTCTGCGCCGACCAATTCGCGGCCGACGCCAACACGGCAGTCCACCCGACGTCAGCAATTCCGTCCGAATGGATGGGCCTCGACATCGGTCCCGACACACGTGTGCGCTTCGTCGAAGCGGTGCTCGAAAGTCGCACCATCCTCTGGAACGGCCCGATGGGCGTGTTCGAGATGGACGCCTTCGCGGGCGGCACCAACGACGTTGCAGCGGCGCTTGCCCAAGTCACGGCCGACCACGGCGCCTTCACCTTGATCGGAGGTGGCGACTCGGTGGCGGCCATCAACAAGGCCGGGCTCGCAGAACACGTCAGCTACGTCAGCACCGGCGGAGGCGCCATGCTTGAGGTTTTGGAAGGCAAAGACCTTCCCGGCATTGCCGCCATCGAAGCCTGACCTGGTCGTTCCTCACGGCGTGAGGATGTCTTTCATGACGAACATGCTTTGGACGGTGGCGATGTTGGGCATCGCCGCCAAACGCTGGGTGATGAACCTGTGGTACGCCTCCATGTTGGGCACCTCCACTTCGACGAGGTAGTCAAACGATCCCGCCAAATGATAGCATGAACGCACTTCGCGGTGGCGACCAATGCTGCCCTCAAATTCCTCGAGCAATTCCCGCTCGTGCAGCTTGAGCGTGATGTTGCAATACGCCCGAATCTCCATTCCGAGCTTTTTGCGGTTGACGCGAACCGTGTACCCGGCAATCACCCCGCTGTCCTCCATCCGTTTAACCCGGGTAAACACCGCGCTCCGACTCAGTCCAGTCAGTTCACTGAGGTCCTGCATGCTGCTGCGTCCGTCAAATTCGAGGTGATCAAGAATGGCCTTGTCGAGAGCGTCCATGTGGGTTTGTTCTGTTTTGTTCGCCCAAACACACGCGTAGACGAAACATTTGAACGCAATTTCGTCAATTTTTATTCATTTGTTCAATTTGCATCACCAATTCAAGGAAATTCATGTCAAATTGGACACATGGACAAACACCTTGAAACCCGTGCAATGTTCGCGGGATACCGTCCCGCTGACGCCAACATGGCGGTGAAACCGCCCATGCACCCCGCCTCGACGTTTGTTTTCCCAGACGCGCGCACCGGCGCCGCTCACATGGAAACGGCGTACGGCGTGGAAGGAGCGGAGACGCCTCCCGAAGGATTCATCTACAGCCGCCTCGGCAACCCCACCGTCCACATGGCGGAACAACGCCTGGCAGCTTGGGACGACAGCGAAGACGCCGCGCTGTTTGGCAGTGGGATGGCCGCCATCACCACCTCGCTCTTGGCGTGGTCGGACGCCGAGCGGCCGGTGTGGTTTGTCGGTCCACTTTACGGAGGCACGCACCACTTCCTCGACGACGTTCTCCCCTCGATGGGCCGCGAGGTTCACGAAATTGACCACCTGGATCAGCTGGATTCCACCCTGGAAGCTCAGGGCGTCAAGCGCCCGGGCGTGGTGTACCTCGAAACGCCCGCCAACCCGACGATGCAAATTCAGCGCATCCGAACCGCTTCTGCTTGGGCAGCGAAGCACAGCACGGACGATCACCGCATTGTGGTGATGGTGGACAACACCTACCTCGGGCCTGTCTTGCAGCGCCCGCTCGAAGAAGGCGCGGACATGGTGCTGTACTCCGCCACCAAATACCTCGGCGGCCACAGCGACCTGATTGCAGGCGGGGCGTCAGGCAAGGCAGACGTCGTTGCCAAGGTGAAAGAGTTTCGCACCTTCCTCGGCGGCACAATTGACCCGTGGACGGCCTGGATGCTTGCGCGCTCCATGGAAACGCTCCACGTTCGTGTGGAGCGTCAGCAAAACTCCACTGGCACACTCTTGAAGCACCTTCGCGAGATGTGCGGACCCCAAGCGGTCAAATCGGCCTGGGCCGCCGACCTCGCCCAAATGGGACAGGACGTCACCGTTGCGGAACAACAACAACGCGGAGGCGGAGCCATGATCGGCCTGGAAATCCCGGGCGGCCGCGAGGGCGCGTTTGCCTTCCTCGACGCGCTTCAGGTCTTCAAACTTGCCGTCAGCCTCGGTTCCACGGAAAGCCTCGCGGAACATCCTGCCAGCATGACGCATGCAGGCGTGCCGGCTGAAGTGAAAGCCCGCACGGGCATCACCGAAGGCTTCGTCCGTTTGTCCGTCGGCTTGGAGCATCCCGAAGATTTGATTCAAGACGTGACCCAAGCTTGGAAAGTCGCCGCCCAAGTGGCGAACTTGACTGCGTGAACAGGCTGACCGTTCTTGTTGCGATTTGCGCCTTCTGTGCTTCCCTGACTGCCATGGGCCAAGGGAGGCTCAACTTGTATCCCGACGACAACTTGGTTTGGCACGACATGGTGGCCCACCTCGACGCCGGCTTGGTTCGCATGGGAAATTCGTGGCGTAGCGAAGTGGTCTACACCGTCAACCGCGACAACATGTGGAACGAGGTGCGGGTCTTCCGAGGCTTTTCCACCAGCATGCTCGACGTCGCCTTCACCGTGCGCGACAACCAACTCTACTTGGGCGACAGTTCGTTTTCGGACGCCATATTGTACACGTTCAGCGAAGGCCAAATCTTCGTCGGCGACTCCACCTTTCCGCTCGACGTCGCCTACACCTTGCGCGAAGAATCCCCCCGTTTCGCGGGATCTGGGGACGTGCCGCTTTGGGGACTGTACCGCGAAGAAAGCCGTTCCTGGAG
>JBDQOS010000291.1:0-5410 GCA_040261075.1 Flavobacteriales bacterium | reverse complement strand
GGTGCGGGAGCGTGTGGGCACAGTTTACGGCTCAGAGAACCTCAGTTTCGCGGCGTTTTCGCCGTTTGGACGTCCCGTCTCGGTCTCGCTTTTGGGCAACAACCTCGACGAACTCGCGGCGGCCACCGAAGAAATCAAGGAGGCCATGCTTCAGCGCGACGACTTGAAAGACGTCACCGACAACAACCAACGTGGCCTGCAAGAACTGGAAATCCTTCCCAAGCCCCGGGCCTACCAGCTCGGCATGACGCCGTCGTCGCTCCTTTCCCAGGTGCGCCAAGGCTTCTTCGGAAGTGAAGTCCAGCGACTTCAGCGCGGACGGGACGAAGTGCGGGTTTGGGTCCGCCTCGCCGACGAAGACCGCAGCTCGATGAGCGACCTCAAGCGGTACCGCATTCGCACGCCGGACGGGAGCCTCGTCCCGCTCGAAGAATTGGCCGACATCCGGGAAGTCCGAGGCATCACGGCCATCAACCGCCTGTACGGCGCCCGCGAAGTCCAAGTCAGCGCCGACCTCGCCGGCCCCAACGTCAGTGCGAGCGATGCCAACGCGGACATCAAGGACAACGTCGTCCCTCAAATCTTGGCGAAGTACCCCTCCATCCGCCCCAGCTACGAAGGCCAAAACCGCGAACAAGCCAAGTCCCAAAACAGCATCTCCGCGGTCATGCCGCTCATCTTCTCGCTGATGCTGTTCATCATCATCTTGACGTTCCGTTCGCCGCTGCAGGGCGTGGCGGTGTTTGGTCTGATTCCCTTCGGGTTGGTGGGCATCAGCATCGGCCACTGGCTGCTTGACGCCCAAATCAGCCTCTTTAGCGTCCTCGGCATGATCGCCCTCATTGGCATTCTGGTCAACGACGCACTTGTCTTTGTCGCGGCGTACAACGGCAACCTCAAGGAGGGGATGGACGTGCGGTCGGCGATTTGGGAGGCGGGCATGAGTCGTTTCCGCCCGATCCTCCTCACGTCGGTCACCACTGTCGCTGGCCTCGCACCCTTGATGCTCAACAAGAGCTTTCAAGCGCAATTCCTCATCCCGATGGCGATCTCCGTGGCCTTCGGGCTCCTCTTTGTGACGGTCATCATCCTCGTGCTCCTGCCGATTTACCTCCTGTGGATCAACCCGTTGCACCGCTCGTGGGTGTGGGTCAAGCGCGGCGATTGGCTCTCGCGTGAACAGGCCGAACCGGCGGTCCGCGAAGAGCTCGGCTTCGCCGAGTCCGAGGCCTCCGACGCGGCACCTGCGCCGCCCGCGGCCCACCCCAGTCCCGGCGGCCCATCCCTGGCATCCTGTCTGCCGTGGCTCGCGGTGGGCGCCCTGACCGCCCTCACGGCACTCGCCCCGGCCTCCACCCACGCTCAGGACCTCTCGCGCGAACAGGCCGTCGAACTGGCGCTCGAACGTCACTACGGCATCCGAATCGCGCGCAACAACGCCGACCTCGCAGCTGTCGGCAACAGCTGGGGCGCCGCCGGGGCCTTGCCTCAACTAACCGCCACGCTGGGGGCAAACTCCACCGTGAATGACCAAACAGAAAACCCTTCGACCTTCCTGCCCATTGCCACGCAGTCACAGTCTTTGGCGCCGGGTGTACAAGCGCGGTGGACCTTGTTTGACGGCATGGGCATGTTCGCAGCCAAGGACCGCCTCGGCTTGTTGGCGGAGCAGGCCGAAGGGCAAGTCGATCTCATCGTGGAGTCCACCGTTCAAGCGGTGCTGCTTGCGTACGACAACGTCCTCATCCAAGAGCAGAGCGGCCAAGTTCTGCGCCACGCTTTGGACTTGACCCGTTCGCGGTTGGAACGCATCGAATCGGCGTCCGAATTGGGTGTGGCGGGCACGTTTGATCGCCTGCAGTTTGAAAACGGCCTGTTGACGGACAGCACCACCTTGATTCGGCAGCAAGCGGCGGTTCGCGCGGCGCGTCGCAACCTCAATTTGCTTTTGGTTCAGCCGGAGGGCACGCGTTGGGAATTGACTTCAGAATTGGAATCGCCTTGGGAGGGAGGGGACCTCGACGAGTTGAAGGCGTTGCTTGAATCGAACAACACGGCCATCCAAAACGCCGTTCTCGGCCAGCAAGTGGCGGAGACAGGCGTCCGCCAAGCCAAGGCGCGTTTGGTTCCGGTGGTGGGCTTGACGGCGAACTGGGGCAACACGCAAGGGATGTCAGGCACCAACAGTTTCATCCCGGACACGGCTTTCTTTAACCCCTACAGCAACGGCGACATCACCTCCAACGTCACCAATTACGGTGCCGCGCTCACCTTGAATTTCAACTTGTTCAACGGGGGCGCCACGCGTCGTGCCATCCAGCAAGCCCAAATCCAGGTCGAGCTCTCCGCCATCGACGCCGCCCGACTCAAGGACGAGGCGCTCTTCTCGCTGGCCCAAGCGTGGGACCGACGTCAGACGGCCTTGGCGGTCTATGAGATGGCAGCCCAGCGCGTGACGAACGCCCAGATTGCGGCGGACATTGGCGCGAACCGTTACCGGGACGGGGTGCTCAACGCCCTCGATTTCCGGGCCCTCGACGTGGCGCTGCTTCAAGCGGAAGCGGCCGAATTGGCTTCACGCCAGGAATGGAGCGCGGCTCATTGGGAGGTCCTGCGCCTTGTCGGCGGCCTGCGGTCTGGCAACCTCAGCCCTGCACCCTAACGTCCCTTTGGGTGGACCCAGCAGGACAGAAGCCGAACACCCTCAACCCGGATTTGGTCAAGTAGGCTTTAAAAATTCGCTCAGGATGTATAGTCTAGTTTGCTTGTGGACTCAGCAGGATAGAAGGTCTTCAGTCTGGACAGCTCAATCCAAACACCGAGAGGATGTTGAGCAAATCCCCGGTGTCGACCAATCCTGTTTGGTTCGTGTCGAAGTAGCACGGATTCAGATTAGCCAATTCTCCTGGTTCATTCAGGTAAGCGACGACGGCCAACACGCACGCCCCCGCGGATTCGTCCCAAACGGTCCCTTCGCTGCAGCATTCCGGCCCTAAGCAAAGCGGCGCCTCTTCGATCAAGTCGCACACGCCGTTGCCGTTGTCGTCGAGGACGCAATTTCCATCGCAGTCAAACCCGTAGGGCGGGAACCAGCATTCGCCCGATTCGGTGGCGCTGGGGTTGTAATTGCAGGCGTCGGAGGTTTGACATCCCACCACCTCGAGGTCTTCGCACACGCCGTCGTTGTCGGTGTCTACGAGGCAGTTGCCATCGCAATCCGTGGCGTAAGAGGCGTACGTGCAAGAACCGTCCTCTTCCGTCGCTTCTTCCGACCAGTTGCAGGCTTCAAGGTCCGTGCAACCCAAGACTTCCAATTCGTCGCAGACGCCGTCGCCGTCCGAGTCGTTCAGGCAATTCCCAAGGCAGTCGTAATGCAGGGCCGGGTACACGCAAAGGGTGGAATCCGACAAGGTCGCTGTCGCATCGTAGTTGCAGGCGTCGACCTCGAAGCATCCCGCGCAGGTGAGGTAGTCGCAGTTGTCATCCGCCAGCGTGGCTTCTTCGGAGTAGTTGCACGCGACGGGGTCCATGCACCCCAAAATTCCATCCAACGGAAACGTCAACGAGTCGGTGACGACCACCATGTCGCCCGCCGGAGCCTGGTATTGCAGGTTCAGCTGGAGGGAGATTTGTCCTTCAGTGATCAATTGTCCCAACAGGACCCGGCCGTCGGCGGGATACCCGGCGCTGCCGTCGTATTGCTCGGCTGGGAACACAAACCACATGCCTCCTGCGGGGCTGGTCACCTCGAGCGCTCCACCGGTCTCAAACGCCGCCCCTGGAGCATCCAGGCCCACGGTTTGCAGGTCGGTCGCCTCACCAGGCAACATGCCCAGCGTAAACCACGAGTCCGACCCGCCCACATCCGCAGAAGTGCTGCTGGCCAGAACGCCACCATTCGGGTGCTGAACAAAGGGGTTGGTGGACGAGATCTCAAGAGGCAAGTATTGGCTTCCAAACACGGCAACGAGTTGGTCGTTGGGGTTCGCGAACGTGGCGTAAATCCGGTAGGTAGGGATGCCGTCCACCTCTCCAATCACCTCCCAATCCAATCCGGCGTAACCTGGCGGAGCGTACGTGCAATCCGACTCGACGTTGGCATTGGCGTCGAAGTTCAAAGCGTTGGGGTCCAAGCAGCCCGGAAACAGGCAGGATTCGTCGTCCTCTGTGGCCATGGCGTTGTAGTTGCTGGCGCTGGGGTCCGTGCATCCAGGGTACGCACAGGATCCGTCGTCCTCCGTGGCTTCAGGAGCGTAGTTGGACGCGCTCGAATCCGTGCACCCCAAGATTTCGTCGGCATCGCAAACGCCGTCACCGTCGATATCTTCAAGGCAATTTCCTACGCAATCGAGTCCCGTCTCCGGGTAGGTGCACGAACCGTCATCAGTCGAGGCCGAAGCGTCGAAGTTGCAGGCCGCCTCGTCGGTGCACCCCAAACAAGAGGTGTACTCACACGAGCCGTCTTCCACCTCAGCGGCGCTGTCGAAGTTGCACGCGGTGGCGTCGAGGCATCCAGGAGGCAAATCGGGGAATTCAACCCACTGCTCCAAGGCCTGAATCATGTCTCCAGATTGCGCCAAATATTGAAGGTTGAGCTGAACTTGAACCAAGCCAGTCGATGCGAATTGCCCCAGCAGCACCCGACCGTTCGTGTCAGGAGCACCTGCTCCTTGTCCGGGCAAGACGTACCAGAGTCCTCCGGCAGGCGAATTGATCGTCAAATCCCCTCCCGCCTCAAAAGCAGCGAGGGCATTGGTCATGCCCACGGTTGTGATGTCGCTGTTTTCTCCCAAGGCCAACCAACTGTCGGGTGAGGAGCCGAGTTCTGGGTCAGGTGCTTCGTTGAACCCAAAGACGCCGAGGGAGTCTTGCCCAAACCCCGTTACAGCCATCGCAAACAAGGGTGCATCGGCATCGCCAAAGACGGCCACCAACTCGTCCTCGGGGTTGTCGAACGTGGCGTAGACGCGGTGCACGAACCAGCCTTCCCATGCCCCGGGAACAGCCTCAGCGACCAGCCCGGAAAAGCTTGGGTCGGGGTAGGCGCAGGATCCGTCGTCTTGGGTGGCCTCGGGGTCGTAGTTGAGGGCATCCGTCTCCATGCACCCAAGCCAGACGCAAGATCCGTCGTCTTGGATGGCCCACGACACGTAGTTCGAGGCCGTTTCATCGGTGCATCCGGGAGCAACGCAGCTACCGTCGTCTTCCGTGGCCAAGAAGTTGAAGTTGTCAGCCTGAGGCACGGTGCAGCCGTAGATTTCAAGCTCGTCGCAAATGCCATCGTCGTCCACGTCGGACGCGCAATCGCCATCGCAATCGTAAATCGGGTTGGTGATGTAGGAGCACGAACCGTCGTCCACCAAGGCGGCTGCGTCGAAGTTGCACGCTTCGGAATCGGTGCATCCAACTT
>JBDQOS010000290.1:0-10529 GCA_040261075.1 Flavobacteriales bacterium | reverse complement strand
TGGCATCTGCAATGGTCCTGGAGCGATCTACGAGTGCGGATGTTCTGACATCCCCGAAGACGACTGCGACTGCGACGGGAACCAAGCGACGGAATTTGTGGATTGCGAAGGCAACTGCTTGCAGGACTTGGATGAAGACGGCATCTGCGACGACGTGGACGACTGCGTTGATTTGGCGGGACCTTCGTGGGCGTATTTCCCTCCAAACGACACCATCAGTTGCGATGAAATGATGCCGACTGTGGAGGAAACGATGCCTGAGGCTGAAGACGATTGCGGTCCTGTAGACGTGATTTGGGTCGGAGACGGTCCGTTTGATTACCCGTTTGGCTGTTTGCAGAGCTACACCTGTCCTCGAGTTTATCAGGCCACGGATGGCGCGGGCAACGTGTTGCTGGACACCCTCATCATCACCGTGTTGGACACGGTTGCACCGGTGCTTGCCTACCCCACAGAAGAACTGCTTTTTGTCAACGAATTGGACGGAGAAAGCGTGCCCGCCATCGAAGCCTTTGTGATTGACAACTGCGACACGAATGCCGCGTACGAAGCGACGGAAAGCGTCTTGGCCGAAAGCGGCGACACGCTCACGTTGGAGCGGGTGTACGTTGCTGCTGACGCATGTGGAAACACCACGGTGTTCACGCAGGTCATCACGGTTGTGCAAGCCTTCGAGGGGTGCACCGATCTTGAGGCTTGCAACTACAGCGACGGATCCAACGTGGACGACGGCTCATGCACGTATGCCGAGGAGGGGTTGGATTGTGAGGGCAACTGCCTGTCTGACGTGGACGGAGACGGGTATTGCGACCCCGAGGTGACGGGGTGCACGGACGAGGCAGCTTGCAACTACGTAGAATTGGCCACGGAGGACGACGGAACGTGCGAATATTGTTCGTGTTTGGGCGAAGAGCAAGCAGGATACGGATTGTTGCTGGAAGTTCACGCGGAGCACACGGAGGGAGAGCTTTCCGGCATGACGACGTACCGCATGTACATTACGACGCCCAACACCAACGACATCATTAGCGCCATCTACGGGGACAACGAAAGCCCCATGGAAATCGCCACATCGACGTCGTTCTACCAGCATCCCTTTGGTTCTGCGTTGGGAACCAACAACAACCCGTTGTTGTACAGTGGATTCCCTGAATTGGAATTCGACAGTTGGTTGACCATGGGCTTGGATGCACCTCCAGGGCCTGGAGAAGTGGCGCCATCCACCATTGGAGATTTGAACAACGGTTGGGTTTCGAATTTCGAAGCGGGCATGAACATTGTCATTGAGGATTCCATCGGGGGAGCCATGTTTGTCACCAACGACCCAGGAACAACCAACATCGTTTCCGGCGAGGAGCAACGAATCTTGATTGGCCAGTTCACCACGGACGGCGACATGTCAGGTGTGATCAACGCGCAGATGTTCACAGAAGGAGTGACGGATCCGGCCGATCGTGTGACCCTGGATTTTGACGGGGTGGGTCTGCATGTCGGAGGAGGTGATGTGGTGTGCGGCTGCATGGACGAGCTGGCTTGCAACTACGATGCCGCGGCGAACAACGACGACGGCAGTTGCGAATACGAATCGTGCCTCGGGTGCGCGGATCCAGAAGCGTGCAACTACGACGGCGCCACGATCGACGACGGAAGCTGCGAGTATCCCGACTTCCCTTGCGTGGCATGCGACGGCTCATGCCTCTCGGATGTCGACGGTGACGGCGTATGCGATTGCTTGGAATTCCCAGGATGCACGGACCCAGAGGCATGCAACTACGATCCGATTTACACGGACGACGCAGGCAATTGCTACTACGCTGAAGAGTTCTACGATTGTTTTGGCAATTGCATCAACGACGCCGACGGCGACGGCACGTGCGACGAGCTTGAAGTGCTTGGTTGCACCGACCCCGAGTTCTGCGATTACAACCCAGATGCGACGGAGGACGATGGAAGCTGCGGGTCGAACGACCAAATCAACGACGTCTGCAGTGGATCCCTTGAACTGACCTGCGGACAGTCCATCGTGGCGAACAACGAGGAGTGCGCAAGTGTGGACGACATTGAAGGCTGTGCTGACGCGGATGTGAACAGCCCATCGGCAGGCCTTTGGTTCTCGTTTGTAGGAACCGGTCAGGAGGTGACGGTGTCGACGTGTTACCCTGGCACCAACATTGACACCTACCTCAGCGTGTACGAAGGAGCGTGCGGTGATTTGACCTGTGTGGCGGGCAACGACGATCAGAGCGAGCCTTTCTACGACGACTTGTGCCCTGTGTTCACGTTTGCCAGCACCGTGGTGATGGCGACCGAGGAGGGGGTGGAGTACTTCGTTTTGGTGTCAGGAGTGTTCGACGACGTAGGGGACTTCGAGGTCGGGTTGAGTTGCGTGGTTGCGGGCTGCACGGACAGCACGGCGTGCAACTACGACGAGCTCTCCACTGTGGACGACGGGTCTTGCACCTACCCCGAACTGGAGTATTTGGACTGCGAGGGCAATTGCCTGAACGACATGGACGAGGACGGCATCTGCGACGAGGAGGAGGTTCCGGGCTGCACAGACCCCTTGGCTTCGAACTACAACGAGCTTGCCACAGACGACAACGGGATGTGCTTCTACTGCGACTTGGATCTGACGACGACTTTGATCCAAGGCGTAACGTGCGAAGGGGATGCGAATGGCATCGTGGCCTTGGAGCTCTTGAACGTGGAATTGCCTGACAGCATTGAGATCTTCTTGAACGGCGTGCCGCAAGACACAACCGTGTTTGAGGGGCTGTCAGCCGGCGCGTACACGGTCGAAGTGACGCAAGGAGCAGATTGCTCCGCCTTGATCAACTTCAACGTGGCGGAAGGTCTTGTTCTTGAAGTCCAAACCGACGTGACCGACGTCCTTTGCTACGGCCCGTCTTCCGGAACCGTGACAGCCACAGCCACCAACGGCGCGGCACCTTACGAGTACGTGCTCGACGGTCCGACGGCCATCGTCAACGACAACGGCATCTTCGCCGACTTGCCTGCCGGCGTGTACGTGTTGTTTGTTTCGGACGCCAACGGATGCACTGGCAGCTCCGAAGTCACCGTGTCGCAGCCGGACGAACTCCTCGTCGAAGCCACCGTGGTGAATCCCGAGGAATTGGGAACCGGGTCCATCGATTTGACTGTAACAGGAGGCACGGAGCCGTACGAGTTCAGCTGGACAAGCACGGGCGATTTCACTTCGGACCAGGAGGACATTGACGGCCTTGAGGCTCCACAGTCTTATTCGGTTGTGGTGACGGACGCGAACGGATGCGAAACGGTGGGAGGTCCGTACGAGGTGGATGACGTGTACAGCGTGCATTCTCTGAGCAGCGTTCCATTTGCAGTGTATCCCAACCCCGCTCGCGACGTTGTTCAACTGGAAATGGAAAAGATGACTTCGGATGCCGTGATGACCATCTACGACGCCTCCGGGCGTGTGATGTGGTCGCGCTCTGCGGAGCGCTGGGTGGGACGTTTCACCGTGGACGTCTCGAGCTGGGCAAGCGGCACGTACCACGTTCAAGTGGCCACGTCTCTGGCGGTGGGGCACGCCCCACTCGTGGTCCAGCATTGATGAAGAGCAAGCCCAGGTGGGATGAATTCCGCCTGATTCAATCAAAAAAGAAACCCCTGCCGCAAGGCTGGGGTTTTTTTGATTAGGCCTTGAATGCCGCGATTGCGCTGCGCGTGAAATCGCTCAGCACAAGCCTTCCTGAGACCGCCGCGCGTTCAGCGAGCAAAGAGTCCCAGTGCTCTGTGCCCTCCCAAAGCACGCGTTTGAGGTTGGACATGGCTTCCGGATTGCTTTGAGCCAAATCACCGGCCAAGCGGTCGACCGCCAGGTCCATTTCTTCTGCAGAATCGAACACCTCAGCAAAGAGGCCTTGTTGTGCTGCCCATTCTGCAGATTTCCAGCTGCGGGCGTCGACGGCCAACATGCCCATGGCAGAAACGCCCATCTTGCGCTCGACGGCCGGTCCGACCACAAACGGTCCAATGCCGACGGCCAGTTCGGAGAGCTTGACAGACGCGAACTTGGTCGCGAAGCAATGGTCGGCAGCCGCAGCAAGGCCAACGCCTCCGCCAACCGTCTTTCCTTGCACACGCCCAAGAACAAACTTGGGGCAGGTACGGATGGCGTTGATGACCAGGGCGAATCCGCTGAAGAAATCAAGCCCTTCCTGTTCGTTCGAAATTGCCACGAGTTCGTCAAAACTCGCTCCGGCGCAAAACGCCCGATCTCCAGCCGACTTCAAGACGATCACGGCCACGTCGTCGCGCTGGCCGGCTTCAGTCAGGTCATGTGCCAACCGGCGTAGGATGTCGCCGGGCAAGCTGTTGGATGCAGGGTGAAAGAAGGTGACCGTGGCAACGCCACGCTCGTCAACCTCGGTCCGAACAAAGGCCTCCATGGGTTTACGAACGGTTGTTCAGAGGCACAAAGTCACGAAGCGTTGACCCTGTGTACACTTGACGTGGACGTCCAATGGGCTCGCGCTTCTCCGTCATTTCCTTCCACTGGGCAATCCAGCCTGGCAGGCGTCCAAGGGCAAACATCACCGTGAACATGTCGGTGGGAATGCCGAGAGCTCGGTAAATGATGCCTGAGTAGAAGTCCACGTTGGGGTAGAGGCCACGCTGAACGAAGTATTCGTCGTTGAGGGCCACTTCTTCGAGTTGTTTGGCGATTTCGAGAACCGGATCGTTGATGCCCAACTGGCCAAGCACGTCGTCCGCGGCCTTCTTGATGATGCGCGCGCGTGGATCAAAATTCTTGTAGACGCGGTGCCCAAATCCCATCAGTCGGAAACTGTCCGTCTTGTCCTTTGCGCGGTCAATCCACGTTTGGAGCGGAGTGCCTTCGGCGCGAATCGCCTCGAGCATCTCAATGACGGCTTGGTTGGCACCGCCATGCAAGGGTCCCCAAAGGGCCGAGACACCTGCAGAGATGCTGCTGTACAAGTTGGCTTGCGAGGATCCCACCACGCGCACGGTGGAGGTAGAACAATTTTGTTCGTGGTCCGCGTGCAAAATGAACAGCTTGTTCAACGCGGATTCGATGACGGGGTCCACCTCGTAGTCCTCGGCAGGCACCCCCCACATCATGTGCATGAAGTTGCCGACGTAACTCAAGTTGTTCTTGGGGTACATCGTGGGCAAGCCCATGTTGTGCTTGTAGGCTTGCGCGGCCAGCGTGGGCATTTTTGCGATCAACCGGTGCATCGTCAGTTCGATGTCGGTGTAGTCGCGGTTGGGGTTTTGGGATTCAGGGTAGAAGGTGGACAGCGAAGCAATCATCGAGCTCAACATCCCCATGGGGTGGGCCCCCAACGGAAACGCGTCGAAAAAGCGTTTCATGTTTTCGTGCACCAACGTGTGGTGTGTGATGCTGTCGGTGAAGTAGGTGAGCTGGTCTTGGTTGGGAAGCTCGCCGTAAATCAGCAGGTAGGCGACCTCCATGAACGACGCCTTCTCCGCCAATTCTTCGATGGAGTATCCCCGGTACCGCAACACGCCGTTCTCGCCGTCGAGGTACGTGATTCCGCTTTGCGTCGATCCGGTGTTCTTGAACCCAGGGTCCAAGGTGATGTAGCCGGTGGTCCCTCGAAGCTTCGAGATGTCAATGGCCTTTTCATTTTCGGATCCCGTCAACACGGGGAACTCGTACTCCTGACCTTCCAGGATGATGCGTGCTGTCTCACTCATTTTGTGACGCGGTTCGTGAACGATTTTTGGTGAATCCAATCCATCTGTGGTTGGGCCTCAGAAAAGGCTTCCACCCAGAAGGGAGCCCAAAGATAGGGGAAGCGACGCGCCCACGCGGTGCCTCCCGTCACACAAAAGAACCGCAGGGGCTCAGCGCCAGGTGTAGGTGAAGTTGTCTCGGTATTGCTCCCACGTCGTTTGGTCGACGCTTTCCTCGTAAGCCTCGTTGAAGAACTTGAGGTAAAGCTCCATCTGAGAGGGCTGCTTGTATCCGCTGATCGGAGCGATGATTTTGGCCTCTTCGTCCATGTAAACCACGGTGGGGTAGGCGTTCACCTTCATGGCTCGCGAGAGTTGATGCACGCCATTTCGGCCACGTTCGTTGGGGTCGTAGTCGGGGTTGGTGAACACTTGGTCCATGTACGTGACGGGGTCGGGCGATTCGGCGTCAAACTTGACCGCGTAGTAGTTGGCGTTTACGTATTCAATGACGTTGGCGTTGGTGAACGTGTTGGCCATCATCATTTTGCACGGGCCGCACCAGTGGGTGTACACGTCCATCATGATTTTGCGAGGTTCGCGCTGTTGGGCCTCCAACGCCTCTTCAAAAGACATCCAATTGATGCTCGCCGCCTGGCCAAACGCCAAGCCACTCACCACCGTCATCGCCAAGGTCAAGAATGTTGTCCGCATGGCCTGCAATATCGCAAAGAAAAAGGCGCCCGGAGGCGCCTTTTCACATTCTTGTGAGGGAAGGGTGGTTATTTCACCCCGTGCATCAGCTTGTTCAACGGCTTGTTGAGCAAGGCGATCAGAACGGCAATGCCCACGCACGTCAAACCGATGGTGGAGAAGACGTCGGTGTACTTTGCAAGGCCGGCAGCAGCGTCGAGTTCCGCACCTGAATCGCCGTGGCCTCCCGTGAGAGAGGCAATGAGGCCGCCGGCGTAGTTGGCGATGGCGAAAGAGAGGAACCAGCCGCCCATGGCGGTTCCGGCCATGCTTTTGGGCGAGAGCTTGGTCACCATCGAAAGCCCGATGGGAGACAAGAACAGTTCACCAGTCGTGTGCAAGAGGTACAAGAACACGAGTGTCAACAGGGGCACCATGGCGTCTTCGTTGGCGAATTGAAGTCCCACAATTGTGACCAAGAAACCGGCGCCAAGTTGAAGAATGCCCAGGGCAAACTTCAAGGGGATGCTGGGGTTCTTGCCCATTTGGTCCAGCTTCACCCACATCACGGAGAAGATGGATCCGAAGATGATGATGAACGCGGGGTTGAAGAACTGCGTCATCGAAGCGGGCATGGTCCAGCCAAAAATTTCACGGCTCACGTTGCGGTCGGCAAACAGCGTCAACGAAGTTCCTGCCTGCTCAAAGCACGCCCAAAACACGATGTTGATGACCATGAAAATGACCAAGGCAATCATGCGGTCGCGCCACATGGGGCCTTCCTTGATGCCCGCACGAATGAGGGACGCAGCCACCAGCACGAAGAGGCCCGTGAGGAGGTAGGTCATCCAGTCGTTTTGGCTGATGAGGACGTAGCACGCGGGGATGAGGGCAAGGGAGCCGACAGAGATCCACTGGTAAATCTTCAGCGGTCCGGCTTGCTTGTGGCCGGCTTCCGTGATGTCGAGGCCGGGAGCTGCTGCGTAATTCTCACGTCCACTCCAGAAGATGAACAGGCCGGCCAACATGCCGATGCCCGCGAGGCCAAAGCCGTACTCGAAGCCGTACGTCTCACCCACATAGGCCACCACGGTTGTGGCGAGCAACGCACCGATGTTGATGCCGATGTAGAAGATGGTGAAGCCCGAGTCGCGACGAGGATCGTTGTCCTCGTAGAGCTTTCCGACGATGGTCGAGATGTTGGCTTTGAAGAAGCCGTTGCCCACAATCAGCGCGCCCATGCCAAAGAGCATGAGCATCTCACTGGTCGCGATGGCCTCAGGTCCTCCCATGGCGCCTCCCACCATCAGGAATTCACCGATGGCCATGAGGACGGCACCGAGAAGGATGGCATAGCGGTAGCCGAGGTACTGGTCGGCCATTTTCCCACCGAGAACGGGGGCGGCGTAAATGAGGGCGGTGTACGCGCCGTAAATGAGGGCGGCGTCGGAGTCGCCCTTGAGCAGGGATTTGACAAGGAACAACGTCAAGAGAACGCGCATGCCGTAGTAGCAGAAACGCTCCCACATCTCCGAGAAGAAGAGGGTCATCAAGCCTTGGGGATGCCCGGCGGCTAGTTTCATTTGGGCCATGAGATCAGGTATTTTGAGGGTTTTGTTTGTTCGGTGTTGAGGCGGCTCAGAAGTTCTCCTTCACGAAATCCATCATCATGTTGAAGAGGTGCAACCGGGTGTTGCCGCCGTAGATGCCGTGGTTTCGGTCGGGGTACACGAAGAAATCAAAATCCTTGTTCGCGGCCACAAGGGCATTGATCATTTCCATGGAATTCTGGCAGTGCACGTTGTCGTCTCCTGAGCCGTGGACGAGCAGGAGTGCGCCTTCAAGCTTGTCAGCGTGGTTGACAGGGCTGTTGTCGTCGTACCCGCGTTCATTCTCTTGCGGCGTGCGCATGAAACGCTCCGTGTAGATGGTGTCGTAGTACCGCCAGTTCGTCACGGGAGCCACGCTGATGCCTGCGTTGTAGACGTCCGCGCCTTTGGTCAAGCAGAGCAACGTCATGAATCCTCCGTAGCTCCAGCCCTGGATGCCGATGCGGTCGGCGTCCACGAAGTCCCACGTGCCAAGGTGTTCTGCGAGTTCGATGAAGTCTTTGGTTTCGAGCTTTCCGAGCTCGCGGTAGGTGCTGTGCTCGAATTCACGGCCTCGGAATTGGGTACCTCGCGGATCGCAAGACACCACGATGTAGCCTTCTTGCGCGAGGTATTGCTGCCACAAAAAGGTGGAGCCTCCCCAGCTGTCGGTCACGGTGTTGGCTCCGGGTCCCCCGTAAATCGCTACGTACACCGGGTATTTCTTGGCTGGGTCAAAGTCTTGAGGGAGCATCTTCCAGCAGTTGAGCTCGACACCAGTGTCGTTCGTGAAGGTGAAGAATTCCTTTTCCACGGCGCCGTGCTCGGCCATGGTTTCGCGCAAAGTAGCGTTGTCTTTCAGGGTGCGAATGACCTTGCCGTTCCGGTCGCGCAGCGTAAACACCGGGGGGGTGTTGGCAGTGCTGTGCGTGTGGATGCTGTAATCGAAGCTGTTGGAGAAGTCGTCCGCGTGGGTTCCAGGGGCGTCGTCGAGCGTCGTCATTCGCCCACGCATGTCTACGTAGCTGGTGTGCTTCTGCGTGGCCCCCTGCTTGGAGCTTGTGAAATAGACGCGCTTTCGCTTGGCGTCGTACCCAAGAACGTCCACGACATCCCACTTGCCCTGCGTGAGTTGCGTGACGTTTCCGTCGAAGTCGAATTTGTAGATGTGGTTGTATTCGTCCCGCTCGGAAGTCATCACAAACGAATTCCCGTCCGAGAGGAACGTGAGGTTGTCGTTGATGTCGATGTAGGTGTCGCAGGTTTCCTTGAAGACCTCGCGTGTGCCAAGGCGGTCGTTGGGAAACTCACCTTCCGTGAGCAGCAAACGCAAGTCGTTTTGCTGCCGGTTAAGGGTGAACACGCAAAGCGTTGCAGGGACGTTGGTCCACTTGATTCGGGGGATGTAGTAGGCCGATTTGGGCACCGCCAAGGCACGGCTCTTGTCCTCCGCCAAGCTGTAGATGTGAACGCTCACGTCGCTGTTGTCCTCTCCCGCCTTGGGGTACTTGAAGGTGTAGGGGTCGGGGTAAAGCGACCCGTACACGGGCATGTGGAATTCCCGGACGTTGCTCTCGTCAAACTTGAGGTAGGCCAAACGCGTCCCGTCCCCGTTCCAAAACAACCCTTGGTCGTCCCCGAACTCCTCTTCGTACACCCAGTCCGTGGCACCGTTGATGACGGCGTTGATCACCCCGTCGTCCGTGACTTGAACTTCGGCGCCCGTCGCGAGGTCGGAGATGAAGATGTTGTTCTCCCGCACAAACGCCACCTTGTCTCCGGCTGGAGAAAGTTGTGCTAGACGCTGCTTTCCTTTTGCGAAATCGGTGACAGGGCGCGCCTCTTCACGAGACTGAAAGTCGTACACGTAGAAGTTCGCGTAAAAGGAGTGACGGTACAGGCCTTCGCTTGCGGTGGTCAGCACCACGAAGCGCTCGTCGCTGCTGAATTCGTATCCTCCAAACGATTCCCGGGCGTCGCCAAAGGCCTGTTCGGATGTCAGCAAGGTGTCCACCACGTTGCCGGTTTTGTAAGACCATTTCACAATGCACGACCCGACGTTTTCGTCGTACTCCTGGGTTGTGTAGTGTATGCCGTCGGCCATGGACCGGATGCCCCAAACGTACTCCGTACGAAAGGTTCCGCTGGCCCAGATTTTCTCGTTGCTGAAATCGGCCTCTTGTCCAAAGCTGACTTCCGGGGTGGCAACCAGGGCCATCGCGAAAACCAGGCTCGTTCCTCGTTTCATAAGTTCCATTCGCAGGTGAAAAAGGTTGTTTGTTTGTCAGGTTACATTTGACAAGCGCCCAAGATAACGCAACGCGAATGGAACCTGCCTCGAACGAACTCACGACCCCAGCTCAAGATATCCACGAAGCAGCACGGCGCGACTTGCACGCTTTTTTAAGCCCCGAGCGGATTCATTGGTCGGAGGAGGTTCGGAGGCAGAACGGGTCGGACGAGACGGAAGATTTGGTCTTCGATCCGGACGTGGTGGTCGAGCCTGAATCCACGGCGGAGGTGTCCGCCTTAATGGCCTGG
>JBDQOS010000289.1:0-8685 GCA_040261075.1 Flavobacteriales bacterium | reverse complement strand
GGCGTCGTAGTTGCAAGCCGTCTCGTCAGTACATCCTGCAACGTCATTCCCGCCGCCACCAAAGGTGCCTGCGCCCTCAAACGCAACGCTGATCTGCTCCTGGTCGGCGCCAACGCCGAGGGGGCAAACTTGGTCGTTCATTTGGCCAGAGACGGACCCCGCCGTGGTCACCTGCATGATGAGCACGCGAAGGTTGGCGTCAGGCAACCCGTTGCCCGCCGTGTTCAAGATGTACCAAGAAGCGCCCGTGAGGGTTGAGCTTTCCAAGTTGGTCGCACCTGGGGTCAAGAAGAACGGAGTCACAGGCTGGGTGTTGTCCTCCACAATCGAAGGATCGGCAGCGCCTGCAATGCCCGAGGTCGAAGCAGGACCTTCCAATCCGATCGTGGCATACGTGTCGTCCGCCAAGTCCGGGAAGACCGGCAAGAACGCGGGGTTGATGCCTGAAGCGTTCCAGGAAGAGTTGAAAGGACTGTTGAAAGCGCCGTCGGGAGCGCTGACAAGGAGGTTGTTTTGGTCGTTTCCAAACACCGCACTCATGCGGTCGGTGGCATCTTGCATGTCCACGTAAAAGCGGTAAGTCGTGAGGCCCGCAATCACTGCAGGTGCTGACTCCACCGTCAACGAATATTGGGCCTTTGCAGAGTTGCTGGCAATGAAGGCGCACGCTGCACAAACAAGGGCCAAGGAAATTGAACGCAAACGATTCATGTTCGATACTTTACTGTTAACAGGCCCAAAAGATAGTCAAACCATAATTAAGATTCGACTAACGCAACCAAAGATTCGATGAATGCGAACGAGCCCTTGTTCTGGACATTCTTGACTTTAGTGATGCCAATCAAAGCCAAGTAATTCTAAAACAGCGACAATCCGCATTCCCAGACGCTCGATCGATACGCAACAAAACGATCACAAAGGTGTTGCTTCTTTGAATCAGAAGGCACTCGGACGTTGGTCCTCAAAAAGTCATGCACTGTTGTCACGAAAAATTCGTCCTTCGCAATCGAGCTTCTCAACCCTTTGCCATGCAGACAACCCTTTTGGACAAGTTGGCCTCGTTCGTTCTGAGGACAGGGATTTCGTGGGTTCTTTGGGGCAGTCAAACCAATTTGGGATGTCAAGTCCCCTTCCCTGAATTGCCTGCCGAAGATGCCCAAAGGGTAACTGCGGCAACCCCGACCTTGGAACCGGTGCCTGAAGCCCCGGACTACGCGCTTTCTGCGAATTGGGCCGGCACCTCTGTGCACGAGGCAAACAATGGTCTCGCAGGAGACGAATTCGCGGCGCACCTTGAGTGGCCCAAGGGTCGAAAGAATCAACGGCTGAGCCGGCTGCCAGATTCGCTTCAGGCCGACGTGTTCTTCATTCACCCGACCATGCTTCTTGACGGCGACCGTTGGAACGCAGATGTTCAGGACGAAACGATGAACGCTGAAGTGGACCGGTGGCCCGTGCGACATCAGGCTTCTGCCTTTTCAGGGGCAGGTCGTGTGTTTGTGCCCCGCTACAGGCAAGCACACATCCGCGTTTTTCGTCGTGGCGATTCGTTGAGTTGGGCGGCAGTGGATTTGGCCTACAGCGATGTGAAACGTGCCTTTCTCCACTACATGAAACACTGGAACCATGGGCGACCGTTTATCTTGGCTGGCCACAGCCAGGGTTCCTTCCACGGTCGAACCCTGCTGCAGGAAGTCATTGAAGGATCGAGGTATCGCGGCCAGTTGGTCGCCGCCTACCTTCCCGGAATGGACATGTACGCTTCCGAATTCCAAGAAATTGAGACATGCAAAGAACCCGGGGATTTGGGGTGCCTGTGTACGTGGATGTCCTACGGCGAGGGGTACCTTCCGGATTGGCTAACCCAAAAACAATTGAAGCCCGATTCGGAGTCGTTGCTCTGCACACACCCTGTGCTTTGGGGGAGCGATTGCGAGGCCGATGATGCAGTTGAGAATGGTGAATTGGACGCTTGTCGAGATGCGCACCGAGGCGTCGTTCGACCAATTTACAAGCTCTCAAAGGCTCATGCCATTTCCGCACGTCAGGTTCGTCCAGGTGTGCTTTGGTTGAAATCACCGCATGTGTTGGGAGGTCGAATGTTGCAACGCGAGAACTGGCATTCTGGGGACTTGAATTTGTTTTGGGTGAACGTGTTCGAGAACGTCCAAACGCGCACGTTGAATTGGCATGAACGTCAGAAACGGTGAAGTTCTCAACTCCCCTTGTAACGTCGCACACAGCCCTCGAAAAGTCTTATGTGTCATCCCAAGAGGGGTTTCCGTATTTTTAGGCAAACCAATTCCACATGCGCCACGCATTCTCATTTGTGCTCGCTTCGGTCATGCACTTCGCTTTGATGGGGCAATCCGCTCCGTCCTCCCCCCTTTTCTCCAAGGCGAAAACCCCGCTTAAATCGGCCACGCTTAACACCGAAGACACCCGAGGTCTGCAACTCGACGTCGCGCGATTTTCGGACGTGCACAGCGGGCGCCCTGCGGTGCTGGAGTTGGAGCTTGACTTCCCTGGAGTTGGCGTTGTCGAGCTCGAATTCAACCAATTCTGCAACCTCAGCGACGATTTTGTCATCTCTCGAAGCACGGCGCAGGGCACAATTCAGGAACACTACATCCCCAACATTGTCACGTACGAGCTGATGTCTGCGCTCACCCCTGCTTCCTCGGCAGAGCGGGTTACAGGGACCGCGGTGTTTTTCAACGACCACCTTCAAGCCACCATGTACGTCGCCGGGGCGCAATGGGAAATCCGTCCTGCTCTCAACGACTCCGAACGAAACGGCGTAACCAAGGACTACGTGCTTTTTGACATCAACAAAAGCCCAAACACGAGTGGATTTTCATGCGCCGTCCAAGATCGTGAAGACGCCATCGAGCCCAACCAGCTCGACAGCCAACAAAGCCTCGTGCCGCAGTGCGTGGAGATTGGGTTGGACATTGACAACTACACCTTCAACACGTTTGCCGATTGCTACGGAGCAATCGATTGGGCTTTGGGGGTTCTGGCAGGGGTCGACCAGATTTACCGAAACGAACTGAACGACTTGATTACGCTTCAGGCTTCGTACGTCAACGTTTGGGAAATTCCAGAGCCGTGGGCGAACACCGTGAACGACGCAGGCACCATGTTGGACCAGTTTCGGAGCGAATGGAGTGCAGGCAACGCCGTGTTGTCGAGCGCCAACTGGGATTTGGTGCACTTGATGACCAAACGCCCCGATTCCGGAACCGGAGGGATTGCTTACCTCAGCGTGGTGTGCAATTCCAACTACGGGTTTGGGTTCAGCGCAGGATTGACCAACCAAAGCGACTTCGACCCTCTTCCCAATTATGCGTGGAATTTGGACGTGGTGTCGCACGAACTTGGGCACAATTTCGGCGCCAACCACACGCACTGGTGTGGATGGCCAGGAGGTCCGGACCACCCGAACGGAGCGACAGGAGGCGCCATCGACAATTGCTACGGCGCGGAAGGAGGTTGCGAGGACGGCCCGTCCACCAGCGCAGGAACCATCATGAGTTACTGCCACCTCAACGTCGGCAAAGTCTTGCAATTCCACCCTGTCGTGGAGCAGTCCGCGTTGTTCCCCACGATCCAAAGCCAGGGCTACTGCCACGGGAATTGCGCGGCCATCGAAACCTCTTGCGGCTCCTACGGTTGCACGGACCCAGAGGCCTGCAACTACGACCCTGATGCGGTGCAGGACGACGGCTCGTGCGGCGTCATCGACGTGTGCGGGGAATGTGCGGGCGGCGGGGCAAGTTGCACCGGGTGCACGGACCCGTTGGCGTGCAACTACTTTCAGGATGCGATTTACGACGACGGCTCGTGCACGTACCCTCCCGCGGGGTACCCCTGCGACTGTGTCACAGACCTCGCGCACGTCGCCACCCTTGGAGCCAGTCAGGCTTCAGCCACTTCCATTTCTGGGACCGGAACGTTGACCACGGCAGACATCACGCTCGTTTGGACCAACACCGCCGGAGACGGAAGCTGGGCGGGCGACTTGTTGATGGAGATTGGCGCTCCGGACGGGGCATGCATCGGCATCGGTGGCTACAACGTGAGCACGGGATGCTCGCTCGGCTCGCTGGGGTGGCCTGCAGCGTGGAACGTATCGGCGTCCGGAACCTACACCCACACCGTAGACTTGACGCCATTCAACATCACGGGAGATGGCGAATGGAGCATCAACTTGATCAACGGGTGGACAAGCTCAGGCGGCGTGAATTACGACGTGGTCGTCAGCTTAAACGGCGTGTGTTCTGGGCCTCCTTCGCTGGGCGGTTGCACGGACCCTGAAGCGTGCAACTACGACGCGACTGCCACCTTGGACAACGGCACCTGCGACCTCGGAACTGCCGCGTACTTCGACAGCGACGGCGACGGCTACGGCCAGTACTTTGCGACGTACTTCTGCGGCTCAATCGCCCCGGCCGGAACCGTGGTTTTTGACGGAGATTGCAACGATGCCAACTCCACCATGTATCCAGGAGCACCCGGCACTGCCGTTGGCAACGACAACAACTGCAACGGAATCCTCGATCCCGACGAAGAAGTTCCGCCCACATGTCCGGAAGACGTCAACCAAGACGGCGCCATTTCGGTGGCCGACGTGCTTGCGGTGCTCTCCGAATTCGGTTGTGCAAACACCAATTGCCAATACGACGTCGACGGAGACAATGCAGTGACCGTCAGCGACGTGCTCGTGGTCCTTTCAGCCTTTGGGAACCCCTGCTGAGCAACCTCAGAGTGAACCGCGCGTTTGTCCTATGTGTATGCTTTGGTAGAAGTGCACGCCCATTGAAGATTTTGCCATGATTCGAAACCTGCCTCAGTCCCTTCTGGTCTCTTGCCTCAGCGCCCTCGTCGTGTCCTTGTCGTTTGTGTCCATGCCGATGCAAGCCCAAAAGGACGCCACTGGCGAGCACCAACTTTTTCACGAGGTTCCTTTGGCGGCTCGTCAGAGCCACGAAGCCGCACTCGGTCGCGAGGTCGAACGGCCTGGAGATGCAACCCTCGTCCTGCTTGATTTCTCGGTCTTCGAGTCCATGCGCAGTGCTGACTTGGACGCATTTGACCTTGCTCTTCCCCTGCCAACAGGCAGTTCGACAGAATCCCCGGATTACATGTCCTTCCAGTTGGAACGGTTTTTCGTGCATCCTGCGGTGCTTACCGTAGGCACGACCTCCGAACGCGGGTTCGAGGAGCATGAATATGTTCCTCAGTTGCAAACGTTCAAAATGCATTTTGAGGGGAATCTGGTGGGCACACTGACTTTCATGCAAGACCACGTTTTGGCGAGTTTTTTCCACGACGGCCAACAATACGATTTGGCCCAAATCGACGGCAACGCTTACGCCGTAATGGATTTCAACCGCCGCATCAACCTCGCGCCCTTTGAATGTGGCGTGCAGGAGTCCGACCTTGACCGCACTGAGCCGATCGGCGCAGAGTTGGCCACAAGGTCTGGAGGCGGCGGGTGTGTGGAAGTTGCCATCGACATTGACAACTACACGTACCTCACGTACAACAACATGGCCAACGCGACGGACTGGGCTTTGGCTCAATTGGCAGGCGTGTCGGCGATTTACACCCAAGAACTGAATGGGCTCGTCTTTCTCACCGCGAGTTACGTGCACATTTGGCAGTCGCCCGACCCCATGGCGAATTACACCAACGACGCTGGAGGGATGCTTGACAGCTTTCGCAACACGTGGGAAACGACGGCCAGTTTGGACGCCATCCAGCGCGACGTGACGCACTTGATGTCGAAGCGCGGGAACACGGGGACAGGCGGCATCGCGTGGCTCGGAGTCAATTGCGGCTCTTACGCCTACGGGTTCAGTTCCGCCATGTCTGGAAGCACGTCCACCAACATCAACAGTTACTCGTGGAACCTTGACGTGGTCTCGCATGAATTGGGGCACAACTTTGGCGCCAACCACACGCATTGGTGCGGGTGGCCAGGCGGGGCGATTGACAACTGCTACTCTGCCGAGGGAGGCTGCAGCAACGGGCCCGCCGTGAGCAACGGGACCATCATGAGTTACTGCCACATCACTTCCACTCCCAAGGTGCTGCAGTTCCACCCCATTGTGGAGCAAAACGCGCTGATTCCGAGCATGTCGTCCGCCGGTTGCTACGGGGCCTGTGAAGGCTGGACGCCGCCCGAGTGCGCCATCACCAACATCACCGCGGGCAACCAACAAGCATGCGACCCCCTCACTCTGACCTACACCCAGCAGCTGATCGTTTCCCACGATTACGCCCCGGCGGACGGTTGGCTTATTGTGAATGGAGAGCAGAAAACCATCAGCTCAAGCCCGCAGGCCGTAAACCTCGTGGGCCAGCCCGCCGACGGCCAGAGCGTCAACGTCACCGCCTACTTTACTTCGGACGAAGGATGTGCCTTGACCAAGGTCAATGCCTTTACGCGCAGAGACCCCTGTTGCGGTCAATTCCGAATGGTGTACGTCGACCCCGACGCCAACATCCTGCGCATCCGGAACGAGGCGGACTGTCCCGGGCAACTTGACAATTGGGGGTTCTTGGCGCCGTCAGGGTACGTGCCCCTCACAAGCTTGGTGACGCAAGGCCAAAACCTGGTCGTTGACCCAGGCGGTACGGTGCAAATCTCTTGGGCAGAGGGGTTGTCTGGGGACTGGTTGATGCTCTTTCTTCCGACCAACCTGGTATACGATTACGTGCAATGGGGCCCCAACGCCCCGGCCAACATTTATTTCTTGCAGTACGACGAACTCGACGTGGTTTGGCCTGGTGGCGGAAGTGCGTACATCGACGACCTCCCGCCCTACAGCTACATCGGGACAGGGGAATACGGAGTGCAGACGTGGGCCGGACAAGACGTGCCGTGTGCAATCACGAACCTTGAAATCACGAGCGGAACGGCGTGCGACCCGGCAACCAACACGTACGACGTTACACTTCAAGCCAATTGGGTTGGTAACCCGGAGACAGGTGGCCTTACCGTCAACGGCATTTCATATCCCGTTGTCGGAAACAGCCTCACTGAAACCGTAACGTTGCCTGCCAACGGCACGTGGGTCAACCTCGTGGCGTCGTTTGACGACGAACCAACCTGCACCGCAACCACGGGCAATGCGTACTATGGACCTTCCTCGTGTGTTCTCTGTCCTGCCGACATCAACGGCAACGGCGCCATTGAAGTGTCGGACGTCTTGTTGGTGTTGTCGGACTTTGGCTGCGCCTCGGGATGCAACCCTGCGACCGACCTCGACGGCGACGGTGCCATCACGGTTTCGGATGTGTTGGCCGTGTTAGGCGCCTTCGGCGAAGACTGCTAAACGCAGCTCAGCGGCCGTGGATGGCGCATTCCATGCCCCACGAACAGGAGAATTACTCGACGATCGCACCCGGAAACTCGCCCGTGCCGTCAAATTCAAAACGGCATCGCAGCTGGTCGTAATCTTCGGTTCCCGGAAAGATCTGGACGTTGATTGCACCCGACAGCGATCCTGCCGTCGTGACCTGCATGAGCAGCACCTTGCCGTCCACAGGCTCACCGTTGGCCGCTGTGCGCAGGACGAACCAAGCTCCTCCCGTGTGGGTGTCAATGGCCAAGTCCGTCTCAGCGTTCTCCGTAAAGAAGGAATCCCAAGGCGCGCCAGGATCTTGAACCATGGTGGGGTCCTCAGCTCCGTCCATCCCGCTGATTTTCGCCCCCGTGGTGAGTCCAACGGTGGCAAACGTGTCGTCCCCCATGTCCGGCATGATTTCAAAGAACTTGGGATTCATGCCCGAAGCAGACCAACTCCCGTTGTACGGGCTGTTGAAGACGCCTTCGGGGGCGCGCAGGGTCATGGGGTGAACGTTTGTGCCGTAGATGGAACTGACCCTGTCGCCTTCAGGCAAGCGCACCGATACGAGGTGGCGAGTGAGCCCCGCTTGTTGTGCAGGCTCGGCAACGACTTCGAGAACGTAGGGAACCTCCTCCGCCTTCTTTGACATGTCGTCCAACGAGGTTTGGGCTGACACCTTGCACGAGAGAGCTGTCAGGCAAGCCATGCTCGCCGCAAAAAGAAATCGTCCATTCATGACACAAAAATGAGAAAGCCTTCGCGACTCCCCACAGCTCAAGGACAAACGTTGCCATACACCGACAACAACCCGAGCAAATCCTGAGTCGTGATGTTGCCGTCTTGGTCGGAATCGTGCCAACACACCTCGTTGGGCAGGCATTGTTGCAAAATTTCCTCCCAATGGGTGCCTGGTCCGCAGGCGATTGACAAATCGGGACATTCGGGCACGAGGCAGGACAAGTCGCAGCTGCCGTCGTCGGAGGCCGCAAAAGCGTCGTAATTGCAGGCTCCCACGTAAGTACAGCCCGGATTCATCGCTGTTGTGGATCCTTCTACCCACGACAGGTGGTGGTTGACAGGGACATCGTACAACCACTCTGTCGTCCCAGATGGCCAAATGGCGTTCAAGGAATCCACCGACGAAGTCGCGCCCAGCCCGAAGTGAAGTCGGCGGGCCCGCTGGGTCATGAAGCTCTCCCCTGCCGCCAGTTGCCGGGTTCGCTTGACCACTCCCCCCCCGGCATCGGTGGTGTAGGCATGCAGAATCAAGCCGATCCCATCTACGTTGGAAAGGGTGCCTGTCGGCACGACCTCGAGCCAATTG
>JBDQOS010000288.1:0-5581 GCA_040261075.1 Flavobacteriales bacterium | reverse complement strand
ATTTCCGGCACTTGAGGCACCCCCTCGTGGGCGATTCCCGCTACGGAGACAAGAAGCACAACCGGTTCGTGGCCGCCTCGACTGGCACCGACACGCTCTTGCTTCATGCCGGACGACTTGAAGTGACCCACCCGGAGACGGGCCGCACAATGGTGCTGTCCGCCGGGGTGCCAGACCCATGGGTCGCCGTGTTGGACGGCTGGGATTGGGACGGGGACGTGACGGGGGTGCCAAGGCACGACGCGGCGTCAAACTGAGGCAAAGGCACCCAAGCGCGGGCGGCGCGGGGTTTGGCCTAATTTCGCGGAGTCCCACGCAACGCCATGGAGAACCCCACCCCGTACACCCCCAAGAACAAAGTCCGAATCGTCACGGCTGCAAGCCTTTTTGACGGACACGACGCCGCCATCAACATCATGCGCCGCATCATGCAGCGCACGGGTTGCGAAGTCATTCACCTCGGACACGACCGGAGCGTCGACGAAGTGGTGACCACCGCCATTCAGGAAGATGCGCAAGCCATCGCCATGACCTCGTACCAGGGCGGCCACATGGAGTACTTCAAGTACATGAAGGACCTGCTGGACGAACGTGGGTCGGGGCACATTCGGGTGTTTGGAGGAGGAGGCGGGACGATTTTGCCCGAGGAAATCGCCGAGCTCCATGACTACGGCATCGCCCGGATCTACCACCCGGACGACGGTCGCGCCATGGGATTGCAGGGCATGATCAACGACTTGATTGAAAAGGCGGACTTCAACACGGTGCCCTCCTTGGACGACCTCGACGGGGCGATGGGCCGTTTGGGCGAGCGCAACGTGCGCGACCTTGCGCGGTGCATCACCGCGGCGGAAAACAACGCCGAGGAATTTGGGAAGGCCTTTGAGTCGGTTCGCGCCTCCCTCCCCTCCGTCCCGGTGCTGGGCATCACGGGAACAGGCGGTGCCGGCAAGTCGTCCATGGTCGACGAGTTGGTGCGGCGCTTCTTGATGGACTTCCCAGAGAAGCGCATCGCCCTTGTGAGCGTCGACCCCTCGAAACGAAAGACAGGTGGAGCCTTGCTCGGCGACCGCATCCGCATGAACGCCATCCACTCAGACCGGGTGTACATGCGTTCGTTGGCGACGCGCCAATCGAACCTCGCGCTGTCGCGTCACGTGCAAGAGGCGTTGGACATTTTGAAAGCGGCGCAGTTCGACTTGATCGTGCTCGAAACAAGCGGCATCGGCCAAAGCGACACCGAAATCATGGACCACAGCGACGTGTCGTTGTACGTGATGACGCCGGAATTTGGGGCGGCCACCCAACTCGAGAAGATCGACATGCTCGACTTCGCCGACGTGGTGGCCATCAACAAGTTTGACAAGCGAGGCGCTCAAGACGCGCTGCGCGACGTGCGAAAGCAATTCAAGCGAAACCACGATTTGTGGGAGGCCAACGACGAAGACCTTCCTGTGGTCGGAACGATTGCCTCGCAGTTCAACGACCCCGGAACCAACGAGCTCTACCGCCGCATGATGAACACGCTGGCGAGGAAAACCGGCGCCGCGTTGACCTCGACGTTTGCCGCTGAGCAAGGAACGAGCGAAAAGGTGTTCATCATCCCCCCTTCCCGGACGCGTTACCTCAGCGAGATTGCAGAGAACAACCGCGCGTACGACCGGTGGGCGGAGAAGCAGGCGGATTTGGCCGGACGACTGCAAGCGGTGCACACGGCTGAGGCTGAAGTGGACGGCGAAGCGGCCCAGGCTTTGACCTCCGCGGGTGAGCAGCTGCAACTCGACCTCGACGCACGGCTTCACGAGTGGCTGCAGGCCTGGCCGGAAATGCAAGCGCGCTACGCCGCTTCCGAGTACGTCTTCCAAGTGCGCGGCAAGGACATCCGCATCCCCACCACGAGCAAATCGCTCTCGCACCAAGACATTCCCAAGGTGGCCCTGCCTGCCTTCCACGGCTGGCGCGACCTTGCCAAGTGGCACCTCCAGGAAAACCTCCCAGGGTCGTTCCCCTACACCGCGGGCATCTACCCGTTCAAGCGCGAAGGCGAAGATCCCACGCGCATGTTTGCCGGGGAAGGCGGTCCGGAACGGACCAACAAGCGGTTCCACTACGTCTCGCTCGGCATGCCCGCCAAGCGCCTGTCGACGGCCTTCGATTCGGTGACGCTCTACGGCCGTGACCCGGACCTCCGCCCCGACATCTACGGCAAGGTGGGCAACTCGGGCGTGAGCATTTGCTGCCTCGACGACGCGAAGAAGCTGTACAGCGGATTTGACCTGTGCGCGCCCAACACAAGCGTGTCGATGACGATCAACGGGCCTGCGCCCGTCATGTTGGGCTTCTTCCTGAACGCCGCCATTGACCAGCGCTGCGAAAAGCACCTCCGTGAGCAGGGATTGGAGGCGGACGTCGAGAAGGTTCTGAAGGCCAAATGGGACGACCGCGGACTCCCCCGCCCCGCCTACCACGGCGAGTTGCCGGAAGGCAACGACGGACTGGGGTTGTTGCTTCTGGGGTGCACCGGCGACGAAGTTCTCGACGCAAAGACGTACGCCGCATTGAAAGCCGAGGCGCTGAGCAGTGTTCGAGGCACCGTACAAGCCGACATTCTCAAAGAGGACCAGGCCCAAAACACCTGCATCTTTTCCACCGAGTTCGCCCTTCGTCTGATGGGCGACGTGCAGGACCACTTCATCCGCCACAACGTCCGGAACTTCTATTCCGTGTCAATCAGCGGTTACCACATTGCCGAAGCCGGAGCGAACCCCATTACGCAGTTGGCCTTCACGCTCGCCAACGGGTTCACCTACGTGGAGTACTATTTGAGTCGCGGGATGGACATCGACAAGTTTGGGCCCAACCTGAGCTTCTTCTTCTCCAACGGCATCGATCCGGAATACGCTGTGATTGGGCGAGTGGCAAGGCGGATTTGGGCCAAAGCGATGCGCGAGAAATACGGCGCTTCCGCCCGCGCTCAAATGCTCAAATACCACATCCAAACGTCGGGCCGATCGCTCCACGCGCAGGAGATCGACTTCAACGACATCCGGACCACACTGCAGGCACTCTACGCGATTTACGACAACTGCAACTCACTGCATACCAACGCGTACGACGAGGCCATCACAACCCCTACTGAAGCCAGTGTTCGGCGCGCCATGGCCATCCAGCTCATCATCAACAAGGAGCTTGGGCTGGCGAAAAACGAGAACCCACTGCAAGGCTCGTTCATCATTGAACAGCTCACCGACCTCGTCGAAGAAGCGGTGCTCAGCGAGTTCGATCGCATCACCGAACGGGGCGGCGTGCTCGGCGCCATGGAGACCATGTACCAGCGTTCGCGCATCCAGGAAGAAAGCCTGCACTACGAGATGCTGAAGCACACCGGCGAATACCCCATCATCGGCGTGAACACCTTCCTCAGCAAGGAAGGCTCCCCCACCTTGGTGCCAGGCGAAGTGATCCGAGCAACACAAGAAGAAAAGCAACAGCAACTCTCCAACCTCGGGGCACTTCACGGCATGTCCGATGAAAAAGCAGCCGATGCGCTGAAGCGCGTGCAAGGCGCGGCCGTGGCCGGTGAGAACATCTTCGACGTGTTGATGGAAGCTTGCAAATGGTGCTCGTTGGGTCAGTTGACCGAAGCGATGTTCGACGTCGGCGGGGCCTACCGCCGAAACATGTGAGGACTCGCCTATCTTGGGCTCATGTCTGAATTCGCCACTCCTCCCCAACGAAGCGCCGTTCACGTGGTCCGTGACTTTTTGGGCGTGATCGTGGGCGCCGTTTCCTTCCCCATCTTGGTGTCGGTCGGGCACGCGTTGTTTGGGCAAATGGGCGTGTCACAAGCACCTTCTGTTGGACCCGAACAAGACCCCGCAGCGTGGGAAGCATTCATGCAGAGCCTCAGCACGCTCGAGTTGCTTTCCGCGACGGCGGCCCACATTGGCGGAACGTTCCTGGCCGCAGGCATCGCGATGTTGATCGCAGCGTCACGCACCCGCCGCCCCGGAATCATCCTGGGAGGATTTGGGCTGCTCGGAGGCGTGATGAACGCCATGATGTTGCCGGGCCAACCCACGTGGCTGATGATTCTGGACGTCGCGCTTTACGTGCCGGCGGGGTGGTTGGCCGCGGAGTTGGTGCTTCGTTTGAAGAACCGAGTCGCGTAAGGCATGGCGCGAACCGTGGCGTTGTGGGCGGGGCCGAGAAACGGCAGCACCGCCACGATGTACAGCTTCGCGCAACGGTCGGACACGCGGGTGTTGGACGAACCGTTGTTTGGGCATTTCCTGAAGCACACAGGCGTCGACCGCCCTTCGCGAGACGAAGTGTTGCGCACGATGCCGACTTCGAAGCCAGAGGCCCTCGCCACGCTCGACCCCGGCCCGACCGACGACGTGCTGTTCTTGAAGCACATGGCCAACCACCTCGAGGGACTGGCATGGAATGACGTGGACGGCCCGAATCACCGGCACGTCATCTTGACCCGGCATCCGGACGGCGTCCTGCCCTCCTACCGCGCGCACATCGACCGCCCAACCTTGCTCGATTTGGGGTACGCCCACCAACACCGCATCCTTGAATTGGCAGGAGCTCGCGCCGTGGTCCTCGCCGCTGAATCGTTGTTTGCCCGCCCCGAGGCGACGCTGCGCGCCTTGTGTGAAGTGCTTGACTTGGACTGGCAGCCAGGAATGTTGACGTGGGCAGAAGGAGGACGGCCTGAAGATGGCGTTTGGGCCAAATACTGGTACGAGGGCGTGCACCGAAGCACAGGCTGGGAACCCCGGCAGCTTTCGCATGGAACCGTGCCCGAACCGCTTCGTGAACTCCGCGAAACCTGCCTCGAACATTACCTTGCCTTGGAATCGAACGCATTGATTCCGTAGACCCCCTCCTGAACCATGGCCAAATACAACCAACCTGACCCCCGAAACGCCGGCACGTGGTGCTGGGTCAACGGACTCGTGAAGCGCGAAGAAGCGTGTGTGAGCGTTTTGGACAGCGTGGTTCAAGGCGGCGACGCGGTTTGGGAAGGGTTGCGGGTTTCGGACGGACGCATTTACCAGCTCGAGGAACACCTCCAACGGCTGATGGAAAGCGCGCATGTGCTTGGTTTTGAAGCCATCCCTTCGCGGGAGGACATCCAGGCCGCGGTGTTTGGAACGCTCGAAGCCAACGGCATGACCGACGGCGTCCACATTCGCTTGACGCTGACACGTGGCGAAAAATCGACCTCGGGCATGGACCCGCGTCTGAACGTGCACGGCTGCACCCTCATCGTGCTCCCGGAATACAAAGGCGCAGTGTACGGTTCCGGGGAGATTCGTCTCATCACGAGTTCCGTGCGCCGGAACAGCCCCGAGTTCCTCGATTCCAAAATCCACCACAACAACCTGCTCAACAACATCCTGGCCAAGATGCAAGCCAACCATGCGGGTGTCGACGACGCCGTCATGTTGGACGACCGGGGCTTCTTGGCGGAAACCAATGCCACCAACCTTTTCTTGGTGAAGGACGAAGTGTTGTGCACGCCGTTTGGGCATGCCTGCCTTCCCGGCATCACTCGGCAATTCACGTT
>JBDQOS010000287.1:0-4961 GCA_040261075.1 Flavobacteriales bacterium | reverse complement strand
GTTCCAAACGTGATGTTCAGCAACACGAAGTTGGCACCGGTGATGTCGCTGTCGTTCAGGAGTGGGCTCTCCAGGGCGTCGCTGACCGCTTTCTGAGCTCGGCCTTGGCCGGAGGCACTTCCCGATCCCATGATGGCCCGTCCGCTGTCGCGCATCACTGTGTTGACGTCGTTCATGTCCACGTTGATTTCCCCGGTCAACGTGATCACCTCCGCGATGCCTTTCGCTGCGGTGCAGAGGATTTGGTCGGCGTTGGCAAACGCACTTCGGATGGTTTGATTTCCGAAGAGCTCACGCAGCTTGTCGTTGCGAATGATGAGCAGGGTGTCGACGGCTGCGCGCATGGCTTCAAGTCCTTCCGAAGCTTGGGTGTTGCGTCGTCTCCCTTCGAATTGGAAGGGCACTGTAACGATTCCCACCGTCAGAATGCCTCGTTCTTTGCACGCTTGTGCGATGACGGGCGCAGCGCCGGTTCCTGTGCCGCCTCCCATGCCGGCGGTGACGAAGACCATGCTCGTGTCGCTTCACAACAGGCCCGTTACCTCATCCAGGCTTTCAATCGCGGCGTTCTTGCCGACTTCAGGCAAGGATCCCGCTCCTTGGCCTCCCGTCAACGTCGCGCCCAATTGCACTTTGCGTGGAACGGGGCTGATGTCCAGCGCTTGGGCATCCGTGTTGCAGACGATGAAATCCACGCCGGTGATGCCCTGCTCGAACATCGTGTTTACGGCATTAGAACCACCGCCACCGACGCCGATGACTTTGATGGGGGAGTTGGAGGACTGGGGAAGGTTGAATTGCATGAGAGGATGTTTGTCGGGTAGGAAGGAGGTGCGGGGATTGTGTTAGACGTCTTCGGTTTCGAACCAGTTCTTGACGTTCTGCATGAATTTTTGGATGCCGATGGAGGGCAGTGAAATGCGGTCGTTGCTTGGTGCTTGCACCTGCTGCGACTTCGCTCGAATGCGGTCGTATCCTTTGATGACGAGTCCGACCCCGGTGGAATAGGACGGAATGGACGTGTCTTCAGGCGCTTTGGCAATGTGCTCTCCGGGGAAGCCCAAACGGCAGTCCAACCCGGTTACGAACTGGAAAAGCTGGGTGACGTGCTTGAGTTGCGACCCCCCGCCCGTCAGCACGATGCCGCCAATCAGTTGGTCGCCGTACCCCGAGCTCCGGATTTCGTAATGCACGTGCTCGATGATCTCCGTCATCCGTGCCTCGATGATTTGGGAGAGCGTCTTCAGCGCGATCTCCTTGGGCTTTCGTCCAGTCAGGCCGGGGATGCACACGATTTCGTTTGATTTGGTTTCCTGTGACAAGGCGGAGCCAAATTTCTTTTTCAGTTGCTCCGCCTGGCGCTTCATGATTTGGCATCCTTGGCGGATGTCGTCGCTGATGACGTTGCCGCCGAACGGGATGACGGCCGTGTGACGGATGATGCCGTCTTGGAAGATGGCGATGTCGGTGGTGCCGCCGCCGATGTCGACCAGGGCGACGCCCGCTTCCTTTTCTTCCTCGGAGAGGACGGAAGCGGCGGAAGCGAGGGGCTCAAGGATGAGTTGGTCCACTTCGAGTCCGGCCTTGCGAATGCACTTGTAGATGTTCTGCGCGGCAGCCATTTGACCTGTAATGATGTGGAAATTGGCTTCGAGGCGAACGCCAGACATCCCGATAGGGTCCTTGATGCCTTGCTCGTTGTCGACGGTGAATTCTTGCGGAATGACGTGAAGGATTTCTTCCCCAGGCTGCATGACGAGCTTGTGCATGTCCTCGATCAGCGCCTCGATGTCCGCTTGGCTGATTTCCGCCTCCAAATTTTCTCGCGTGATGAGTCCGCGGTGTTGCAAGCTTTTGATGTGCTGGCCGGCGATGCCGACGTTGACCAGGCGGATTTGGGCTCCGACCTTTTCCTCCGCTTCCTGAACCGCCTGCTGGATGGACGCCACCGTTCGGTCGATGTTGGCCACGACGCCCCGAGACACGCCCACCGATTCGCTGCGTCCGTAGCCGAGCAATTCAATTTTGCCAAACTCGTTTTTTTGGCCAATGAAGCACGCGATTTTCGTCGTTCCGATGTCGAGGCCGACGACGATTTCTTCGGCGTTTTGGGGGAGTTGGTTGTCCATCATGGGTAGCGTTGTGCGATCACTTGGTCGCGGTAGGTGAGGTCAATGCGTTTGAAGTTTCTGAGGTTTCCACGCTGAACGTGGGCACGGTAGAAAGCAAGGAGGTTGCGTTTTTTGTGGGCCGTCTCGTTTGCGTCGCCGAGCACGATTTCGTGGCCGGCCAAGCGGGGGTGCAGCACGAGCTCGCCGTGGTCGTTCATGGAGAGTTGGTCGGTCAACGCATTCCAAAACGCGTCTCCCTGCGTGGCTTTCACAAACCGGTAGCCCATGGTGGCCTGGGTCTCCCGCGCGACATGCATGACGGGAATGTGCGGGGTGAAGTGGGAATCCAAATCCATGCGCCGTCCGTCCTCGTCAAGGTAGTAGTCCGCACCGCCCTTCACGTGGACGCGCAACACCGGATGCCTTTGCCAAACGTCGATGTGAAGCACCCCGTCCATGGTGGGGTACACTTCTGCGTGTTGGCAAGGCCCGATGGCTTTGAGGTGGTTCACGACGGATTGAAGGTCCACGTCGTCCATCAATTCCCCTTCGAGACGGGTGGTTCCCAGCTGGGATTGAATGCGGCTTGCATCCAGGAACGTGGCTGCTTGTTCGTCGAGCACACGAATCTCCACTCCAGTCACGCGTCGTCCAGAGGCTTCCACGGAGGCAAAGCCGAGCACCGCTCCGAGGGCGGCAAGGACGAGGGTCGTGCTGAGAATGCGTGCGATCATAACTTCTGTTCCAGGCGGTCCTGCATGTGCTGGAGGGCTTGTGGAACAAGACGATCGATGTCGCCTGCGCCTGCCGTCACCAGCACGTCAACAGGACATGCCTTCAAGGAACCGAAGATGGAATCGGAAGTCGAAAGATGCTTGTGGGTGCCCGAGATGTTATCAAACAGCCATTGTGCATCAACCCCCGGGATGGGAGCCTCACGGGCGGGGTAAATGGGGAGCAAAAAAAGCCGTTCCACTTCGCCCAAGACACGTGCGAATTCCTCCCCAAAATCCCGCGTTCGCGAATACAAATGCGGCTGAAAAACCAAGGTGATTTCGCGTTGGGGCCACCGTTCGCGAACGGCTTCGAGCAACGCCTTCAATTCGGTGGGGTGGTGGGCGTAATCGTCCACGTAGACGGCGTGTGCCGTGTCGAGTTGCACGTCCATTCGGCGCTTGACACCGCTGTAGTTGGCTACGACGTCGGCCAAAATCGGCGCTTCGACTCCCGCATGGCGTGCGAGTGCCGCGGCCACAAGCGCATTGGCCGTGTTGTGCCGCCCGGGCATGGCGGGGCGCACGTCGAATTCTGTTGGCGCGGTGCCGTCGGCTTGGCTGGGTCCTCGGCCGAGGGTGAACCGGACCTCGCCGTTTCTTGAAACGACGGCGAGGTGATCCACCTCGGCCGGCACGTCGTCGCCCTCGCGGCACACCACGAAACGCTCGAGGCGCGGTCCAGACTCGGCGCCGGAGCAGGGATTAGGCCACGCAAGGCCGTGCGGAAGAAGCAGGGTTTTCGTCACCTGAGAACCAAACCGTTCGAATGCCTCGCGAAAGGCCGCTTCTGTGCCGTAGACGTCGAGGTGATCCGGTTCGAGGTTGGTGACGGCGGCGAAATCGGGGTGCAGGTGGTGAAAGCTCCGGTCGAATTCGTCCGCTTCGACCACGTGCCACGCGGCGCCTTCGCGGGTCACGTAGTTCGTGCCGGTCTTGGCGTCGACGCCTCCGAGAAACGCGTGACATCCTTCGTGTGTCGCGTCGAGCATGGCCGCAAGCCAGCTCGACGTTGTGGTTTTGCCGTGGGTTCCCGCCACGGCAAGGGTGGGGCGATGGCGTGTGATTTGGCCCAACAGCGCGGCGCGCTTCACCGGTTGGTGGCCTTGAGAAAGGAAGTGCTTGAACAGCGGCAAGTCCTTCGGCACGGCGGGAGTCCAAACCACCGTCAACGTCCCCTCGTTTGCGCGGCGTGCCCACCTCGGCAAGTCTTCAGGTCGGGGGGAGTGCGTGACGGCAATTCCTTCGCGTTCAAGCGATTCAAGCAGGGGTGAGGGAGTCAGGTCGTACCCGGCCACGACGTGACCCAGACGGTGCAGGTGCCGGGCCAGGGCACTCATGCCAATGCCGCCAAGACCCAGGAAGAACACGTGCTTGGCGGCGGACATGGTTCAGGCGAGAAGGGATTCGAGTTCGTCCACCACGGCACGGGCGGCGTCCGGTTTGGCCGCGAGTTTCATCGCCTCCGCCATGCCCGCGCAGCGGTCGGCATCGCTTAGAAGTGCCGTGAGGTGATGCCCCAGCTTTTCGCGCACCTCCACGTCGGCCAGGAGCACGGCGCCGCCAAGGTCCGTCAAGCTCCGGGCGTTGTGCGTTTGGTGGTCCTCCGCAACGTGGGGAGAGGGGACCAAGATCGACGGTTTGCCCACAAGGGCAAGTTCGGCGATGGACATGGCTCCGGCACGCGAGGCGATGACTGTGGAGGCGCGGTACGCGAGGTCCATGCGGTCGATGAATCCGGAGCACACCACCCCGTCACAGGGGTGGGCCTTCAGCCAGGCACTGCACGACGCCTCGAACCGCGCACCACATTGCCACAGCACTTGGTAACCGCGCTCCGACAACCGCGGTTGCTTGCTCAGAATGGCCTGGACGGCTTCGTTCTGGGATTGCGCTCCCAAACTTCCTCCCAGGACGAACACCACGGGTTTGTCGTGAGTCTATCCCCAATGGGCAAGGGCTTCTTCGCCGCTTCCGCTGGCGTCCGAGGCCAAATCGCAGACGTGAGCCCGCAGCGGATTCCCCGTCTCCACAATGCGGTCTGCCGGGAAAAACCGCTCCAATCCGGGCAGCCCCG
>JBDQOS010000286.1:0-2524 GCA_040261075.1 Flavobacteriales bacterium | reverse complement strand
GTTTCGGGGTTGGACGAACCGGAGTTGTTCACGGCAACCGTCGGCCAATCCTTTGATGCCTACCCTGGTCTTCTTTGCCAGGCTCAATCGCAAATTGTCATTGGGACGTGCGAAATCATCATTCCCAACGTGGTGTCTCCGTACGGTTCAAACAGCCTCAACGACAGGTTTGCCATTCCAGGCATCCAGTCTTACCCGGATGTTCAGCTCACGGTGATGAACCGCTGGGGCAACGTTGTCTTCCAAAGCGACGACTTTGCAGAGCAGCCCTTCTGGGACTGCGCAGCAGACGGGGCTTCTTCTGGCGTGTACTATTACGTGCTGACCATCCCAGTGGAGCAAGGGCCACTGGTGGTCACAGACATCAACGGTCAGGGGGTGGAATACGAGGGGGAAGGTCCGTTCGTGTTTGAGGGGATCTTCCACATCGTCGACTGATTGACGGGCGGATGCCGGAACATCCTTTGGAAGTCTTGACGGCTTGGACCAACGCGCTGTTGGCCGAGCGAGAAGAAGAGCGAACCCGGCTCTCCGAACTTCTCAACGGGTCCTCCCTCAAAGTGAGAAGAGCCGAAGGGCTGACGTGGTCTCCTGTTGACGTGACAGAAGCTTCGTACGCATTTGGCGGAGCGAAATGGCGCATGGTGTGCAAAGAAGGCGGAGGCCTTCCAGGAATCTTTCGTGTTGGAGGTGCGGTACTGTTGACCCCCTTGGTGGACGCGAAGGACGCGGAGAAGATTGGCACTTGGCCAGCCAGAGTAATGAAGATGCGTGGCCTTGAAATGGACGTGGTTTTGGAAGGAGACGGTCCGGAAGGCGTGGCCATCCAACACGTTTCTTGGACGGTGGATGCCCGTACGGACGAGCGCAGTTACCAAGCCATGGCCCACGCGCTCAGTTACTGGGTAAACGTGGAGGAGCCTGAGTCCAAGTTGTTGCGTGACGCGGTGCTGGCCCTGGCTCCGTGGCCAGAGCTTCCTCATCCGGAGGATCGGGCCGGAGGCGACGAGAGCGGCTTGAATGAAAAGCAAGCGGAGGCTGCAAGGGTCATGTGGTCGCGAGCGCCGTTGAGTTTGTTGCACGGCCCTCCAGGGACCGGCAAAACTCGCACCCTCGTTTCTGCTGTGGCGGGGCTTGTGGCTTCTGGAAACAAGGTTCTTGCGAGCGCGCCTTCGAACATGGCCGTCGACGTGTTGGTGGAGCGGTTGGGCGACGTGGGGCTGAACGTGGTTCGCGTCGGCCACCCCATGCGCGCGAGTGCCCGCGTGCAGGACCGGACCGTGGACGCCGTGGTTCAAACGCAGCCCGAGTTCAGCCGGGTCACCAAAACCCGTCAAGAAGCCGAGCAGCGGCAGCGCGAGGCGGACCGGTACGTGCGGAATTTTGGGAGCGAGCAACGCGAGGCGCGCCGGGCGGCCCGAGCGGAAGCTCGGAATTTGCGCAAAGAGGCGGACGACCTCGAGGCCTACCTTGCAGAAAAGGTGCTTCGCCAAGCGGACGTGGTATGCGGCACGCTGGTGGGGTGCGACGACCGCAGGTTGTGGGGCATGAATTTTGACGTGGTTGTGGTGGATGAGGCTGCACAAGCACTCCCTCCAGCAACGCTGATTGCCCTTCGGCGAGCCCCGCGTTTGGTGTTGTGCGGCGATCCGCATCAGTTGCCTCCAACGGTCAAGAGTCGGGACGGCAAGCCCCTCGAAAACACCCTGCTGGAGCGCTTGATTGCAGCTCATCCCGAGCACACCACGATGCTCGAAGTTCAGCACCGCATGCACGCGTCCATCATGTCCGCAGGAAACGAGCGGTTTTACGAAGGGAAATTGCGGGCCCATCCCGACGTCGCCCAAGTCACGTTGGAAGGGATTCGACCTTGGTTGTGGGTGGATACAGCGGGATGCGGGTTTGAGGAGGTGCGCTCGGAGGAAGGGGGAAGCGTGCGCAACGTGGAAGAAGCGCGGTTTGTTTTGGATCGGGCTGCCGATTGGTTGCGCTTGCATCCCGCTATGAGCTTGGGCGTGGTGGCGCCGTATTCTGCGCAAGTTGAACTGCTTCGCGAAGGTTGGCATGCCCGTGTCGTCGCGGGCGAGGTTTCCTCAGGTGCCGACGTGACCGTCCACACCGTGGACGGATTTCAAGGCCAAGAGCGCGACGGCATGATCGTGTCGATGACACGCAGCAACGACCGAGGCGAAGTGGGATTCTTGAGCGAGAGCCGCCGGATGCACGTGGCCCAAACCCGCGCCCGCAAAGCCTGCATGCTCGTGGGCGACAGCGCGACGTTGAGCCAAGACCCGTATTTGGGTTGGCTGTTGGAACACGCTCAAGAGTGTGAGGCTTACGACAGCGCGTGGAGCTGGATGTTGTGATGGCTTAGGCGGGATCGGCCTCGAAAGGAGCTTCCTCGGCCGTCTCTTCGTGGCCGACCGGGGCTTGGCTTGCATCTTTAGGTTGCTCCTGTCCGTCCACCACCTGCCATTCGTCTTGCGGGAACACCTCCACAATTTTCTGAAACGCAATCGAAGGG
>JBDQOS010000017.1:0-2628 GCA_040261075.1 Flavobacteriales bacterium | reverse complement strand
GCCATAGACCGGCCGTTGAATGAAACGGATTGGAAGGGCTTGAACCTGTTGATGGAAGAACCGACGATGACGAACCAAGCCATCGCCGATCGAGCCTTCGTGAGCATCGATGGCATCGGTGCTTCCCTTCGCAGGATGTACGGATACTTCAACATTGGGGAAACGAGGTACAAGAAAATTGCCTTGGTGCACGCCGTGACCAAACTTACTTTGGAGCCGAGTCAAACATCTGACTGACGGGCAGCGGGTTGCACGTACGCGGACGCTGAGAATTACGATGAAAATGCCTTGGTGGATGATGGTTCGTGCACCTGGGGTCCTTGTTCTGTTTGCGTTGGTGACCTCGATGGGGACAATGTGGTGGCCGTCACGGATGTTCTCCTCCTGTTGAGTGCATTTGGCACTTCATGTCCCTGATTCCTGCAACCCATTCGTAGTTAACCCAGTTTTGTGTGTGAAATTCACCAAACCCCACCCATGAAAAACATCCTCACCCTCCTCTTCCTGACGTTTGCCGTTGCAGCGTCAGCCCAAGATTCAGAGCACATCTTCGTGTTGCACTACGCCGTTGAAGGGGCTGCAGAGGACGACACGTTATTCGTGGATGTTGAAGCCACCGAGGTGGAAGTGTGGATGGACGGGATGTATGCCACTTGGTTTGTTGGTGATTCGGGCTTCGTTGTTTTGCCCTTTGGGGGCCCAAATTACCCTGTAGAACCTGTTGTAACAGTGACCATTTCCGATTGCAATGTGCCGGGTGCTACGGTGACGGCCATCGCTCAACTCGACACGTCGATCAACCAGGTCAATAGTTACTGGTACAATGCATACGTGGACATGGCTCCTTGTGAAACGGATGATGAGGAGGACGATTTGCCGTGGGAAGATTTGGACGCGGATGCCCTTTCCCAATACCTCGATAGCCTGTGCGGAGATCCGCTCAGCAACGACTCGTGGTGGTATTGTGGGTTGCTTGAAAGCCTCATCGCATGCCAGGACGGTGACGAGGAGGCGTGCGATGATTTGGCCGAATGGCTTGAAACGGCAGACTGGTCGTGGTGGCAGGGCACGGATGAAGAAGAAGGGGATTGCAACGCGCAATTCATTGTCATGCAAGCCTTTGGGGAGGACTCGGTGTTGATTGCGAACGAGTTGTTTGTGTTCCTGCTGGACTACAACGAGGAGAATGATTACCTCTGGGACTTTGGTGACGAAGGAAGCAGTGAGCATCCCTTCCCGTCTTGGCAGTACGAGACCGACGGTCCTTACGTCCTGTGCTTGACGGTGAGCAACGAGGAGGCGGATTGTTCGGAGACCTTCTGCACGACCTTGAGTGTGGACTCACTGGGCTGGATCAATGGACTGCAAGACGGGTTTTCGATTCAGGTGTTAGAAGGAGACCCGGACAACGTTTCGCTCATTGGTACCCCAGAGCCGCTCATTGAAATGCCTCGTGTTTATCCCAACCCTTCCACGGGAGGCGCGGTTCAAGTGGAGTGGAAAGGGGCGTCTCATGGACCGGTTGAGCTGGGCGTTTACGACATGATCGGAAACGAAGTGCAGCACCAAGTCATCAACCGCTTGTCTCCGGATGCCGTCATTTCCATCAGGCACGACCTTGCACCGGGCCTGTACATCATTCAGCTTTCGCAGGGCGACGTCACGCGCAGCGTACGTTGGGTGATTCGCTGAGCATCACCGAATGAACGGATTCTCGCTTTTGTAGTTGCGGCGGACGAAGTCCAATGCCGCCTGCAAGACTGCGCCCATGTTGGGGGCCTTCTTGAAGTTGACATCCCCAGTCAGGCTGAACAGCTCGCTTTTTAGTTCATCGATTTTGTCCTCCATAGAGATGTGGTCCTCCTTCATGCAGGCCAGCAGATCATGAAGACGCTGGCTCTCACTCGCCGCGCGTTTGGCCAGCAATGAACGCTCCTCCTTGACGTATTGGTCCACCGACTCTGCAGGGAGCACGTCCCGCGTCATCTTCGTCAATACGTCGTTTTCGGGCAGGCACTCTGGTTTGTACACCCGTGCATCGCCTTCGTAACTCTGCTGATCGAAATCAATAGCACGGAGGCGGTATTGGATGCGGTCAAAATCCTGCGTGATGACCACCACGTAGTTGTACGATCGCATGTCGCCCAGGAGCCGGAGGAAGCAGCGCTCGTTGAATTTGATGTACTCCTTGGCAAGCGCACGTTTGTCCTGTATTGACAGCGATTGCAGGCGTTGGCCGATGAACACATCCCCTGGGATGCCGACGATGTGCTCTTCGATGAGGGTGTTCTGGTAAACCAAGAAGTTGATGCGGTTCGGCGACAGGAGCTGTTCCAATTCCAACCCGTAGATGCGGGAGGCATCGCATTTCTTGATGTACAGGAAAATGTAGTTGTCATTGATCACGTTCCGAACCTTCACCCGGAACGGTTTGGTGTTGCCGAAGGTGCAAAACGCGATGCTGTCCACCGTGATGAACGGCAGGATGGTATCGCTGCCGTCGGCGTGCAGGATGGAGTACAGCCGCTTCAGGTTCAAAACGAGCTCATCCCGGTCCGACGTGCTGTACATGCAGTCGACCCACAGGGTGTCTGCGTCTTTCCCGTCAAGGATGGGTACGCTGCCTTC
>JBDQOS010000285.1:0-10300 GCA_040261075.1 Flavobacteriales bacterium | reverse complement strand
TCGGGGGTGTTGAGGAAGGTTCCGACCGTTTGGTCTTGTGAAAGCGCGCCCAAGGAGAGGGCGCTTAGGGCGAGAAGGAAGAAGCTTCGCAGGGTCATGGTTGTGCATTCATGGCCAAACGGCGTTGACTTTGGCCTCCGGCATAAAGGACGCCTGACGAGCCCAATCGTTGCATCGCGCGAGGTCAGAAAGAGTGAGGCCGAGGTGGTTCACGACGTTTCGGCATTCGTCCATCAACGTCACGTCCATGACGCCCGGATCGTCCGTGTTCAGGGTGGTTCGCACGCCAAGATCCATCAGGCGTTTGAACGGGTGCGAGGCCAAATCAGGCACCGCCTGCGTCAGCACGTTGCTCCAGGGACAAAGTTCAAGCGGGATGCGGTCTTCGACCAACCGAGCAATCACCTTGTCGTCGTGAATGGCTTGGACGCCGTGGCCAATGCGGTTTGCACCGAGCTCGTCCAGCGCCACGAGGATGTTCCGCGCCGAACCCGGCACGTTGGGCTCTCCCGCGTGGACAGTGATGCCGAGGCCTTGGGATTTGGCCTTTTGAAAAAGCGGGGCAAACGGAAGCGCAGGGTAGGCCACCTCGTCGTCGGCCAAATCCAACCCGACGAAGTGCGCCTTGCGCTCCAGAATCCAATCGCACCAGCGCGCGTTGTCCTCCACCGTTTTGATGCGCTGGAGCAGCCCAATGAGCCCCACCGCCATGGGGAAATCGGTTTCAGCTCGAGCTACGCCGCGGAGGATGGCCTCCAACATGCGGTCGGCGTCCATGTGGGGATGCGCGTCAAGGAGAAAGGACGGGGCGTAGCGAAGCTCCAAGACGCGAACGTTGCTCACCACGTGCATGTCTTCACATACGTCGTAGGTCAATTGCTCGACTTTCTCTTCGGTGTCGATGACATCCCGTGCGTTGAGGAATTTGTGAAGCACGGACGGCAAGTCCTGCATGGGCTCTTTGACCAAGAATGCACGTTCAAAGGCGTCGTAAGGGTCAACCGTCATGCCTTTTTCGCGTGCCCAATTGCGAAGGGTCGCTTTGCGGAAGGCCAGTTCCAAGTGGCAATGCAACTCCACTTTTGGCAGGCTGAAAAGGTCGTGGTCGGTCATTGAGGCCAAGTTCCGTCGCAACGGACGCGCATCCAACCTTGGGCGACGTAACTTCGCTCCATGGCCGTGGCGATTAAGAACAAGAAGGCGTCTTACACCTACTTTCTGACGGACGAATTCACGGCCGGCTTGGTTCTCTCCGGGTCTGAAATCAAATCCATTCGAGCGAACAAAGCAAGCATCACGGAGTCGTATTGCCGGTTTGAGAAGAACGAGTTGTGGGTGCACAACATGTACGTGGCGGAATACCCCAACGCGGGATACATGCCGCAAGACCCGCGCAGGAAACGAAAGCTCTTGCTTCAGCGCACGGAGCTGAAGAAGCTTGAGAAAAAGGTCAAGGACGTGGGGGTGACGTTGGTCCCGACCTTGTTGTTTGTCTCTGAAAGCGGGTACGCAAAGCTGAAGTTTTCAGTGGCCAAAGGCAAGAAGCTTCACGACAAGCGCCAATCCCTCAAGGACAAGGACGTCGCGCGAGACGTGGCGCGCTTGATGGATTGATCAGGCTTCTTCCGCAGGTGCGAGAACGACGCGGTACTGGTCCACAAATTCTTCCCAGTCCCAAAGGAAATGCTCCATCACTTCCCGCAAGTTTTTTTGCAGGATGGGGTTGGGCACGTTCATGTCCCGGAAGTACGGCTCTTGGTGGGCGATGACCCCGTACTTGTAGCACACGGCTCTCGTCATGGCCGTAAGCGTGTTTTTGCTCGGGCGGTTGATTTCCTTCATGAAGCTCCGGAATTCCTTCACTTTTTTGGCGAAGGCATCCGGAGGAAGGCCGAGGGCAAACCCAAACTTGGCGCAGCATCGTTGAATGATCGCGCGGTCCACTCCTGGGTCGAAATGCTTGGGAATCATGCCGAGGTTGGCCGAAACCACGATCATCAAGAACTTTCCGTAGTCGTCTAGGTCGAGGTTGGGGGAGGAATCAAACTCCGGGGCCGAGTTGAGGAATTCTGCGACCTGAGGCCAGCCTTGCTCCACCGTCTCGAACGAGGTGTTGACGAAAATGTTCGCCACCTGTTCGTCGGTGAGTTTTTTCTTTGAAAGCCAGCTGAGTAGTCCCAGGTTCTTCATCCTTGAGATTCAAAGCTAGGGCGCTGTTTGGGGCAAGGAAAGGTGCGTGTAATGAACGGTATCCACAGGGTTATTCACAACCAGGGGGTGTTTTTCAAGGTGAGAAGTACTTTCGCGCCGTGTACCAAAACCTCCTGAAACCCCTGTTTTTCCTCATGTCTCCGGAGCGTGCGCATTACGCTGCGATGGATTTGTTGGTGCTTGCCTCTCGCGTTCCTGGCGTGAGGGGATGGATGCGCAGGGCCGCGTCCAAACGCAATGCAGGCAAAGAAGTCACGGTGGCGGGTTTGACCTTCCCCAACCCCGTTGGTTTGGCTGCGGGCTTCGACAAGGACGCGCGCTGGCTGCCTGCGTTGGAGATGCTCGGGTTTGGGTTTGTGGAGATTGGGACGGTGACTCCGAGGGCCCAAAGTGGCAACCCCCAACCTCGGCTGTTTCGCTTGGTGCAAGACCGAGGCATCCTGAACCGAATGGGATTCAACAACGACGGGCTCACCCCTGCGGTAGGTCGTTTGATTCGTCGTCCCAAGGGGTTGGTTGTCGGGGGCAACATCGGAAAGAACAAGATCACGCCCAACGACAAGGCCGTGGACGATTACCTCGCTTGTGTCGATGCCTTGCACGCACATGTGGATTATTTCGTAGTCAACGTAAGTTCGCCTAACACGCCTGGTTTGAGGGAGTTGCAAGACAAAGAGCCTCTGGCCAAATTGCTCCGTGCGGTAATCGAAAGGAACGACAACCACCCTGGACAGCGACCTGTCTTTTTGAAAATCGCCCCCGACCTCACAGACGGTCAACTCGACGACATCGTGGACATCGTGCTGGCGGAAAACGTGGACGGCGTTGTGGCCACGAACACCACGATCTCACGTGAAGGACTGCAAATCCCCGACGAAGAGGTGGAAGCCATGGGGGCAGGAGGGGTCAGCGGCGTACCGGTCAGGGCACGAGCCACTGAGGTTGTGCGCTTTTTGGCAACCAAAAGCGAGGGACGCTTTACGATCATCGGCGTCGGCGGCATCGACAGCGTGGATGCGGCACGTGAAAAGCTCAACGCAGGTGCCAGCCTAGTTCAGGTGTATTCTGGGATGATTTACGAAGGCCCGGGCTTGCCAGCGCGGATCGTGGCTGGCCTCTGAGCCTTACCCCATCAATTCGCGCCACGTCGGCGCAGCGTGATTCAGACGCACCCCTTTCTCCGTGTGCTTGACGGTGCAGGCTGCGTTCTCCGCGTCGTGCTCCAAAAACAGCACCCATTCTTCGTTGGCCGCGGTTTCGAGAAACAGCTTTTTCTCTTCCAACGTCAGCAGCGGGCGCGTGTCGTAGCCCATGACGTAAGCCAAGGGGATGTGCCCCGTGCTTGGAAGCAAGTCCGCCATGAATGCGAGTGTGCGGCCCTCGGGGGTGTGAATCAAGGGAATCATTTGACTCTCCGTGTGTCCGTCAGCAAAGAAGATGTCCCAGCCCTGCAACCCCATGACGTTCCGTGCAATGCGCCCTGTTCGTTCAATCATTTCAAGCTGGCCGGACTCGCGCAGTGGAAGCAGGTTTTCCGCCAAAAAGGATGCCTTCTCCCGCGGGTTGGGTTCGGTTGCCCAACCCCAATGCGCCTCGTTGGACCAGTACGTCGCGTTGGGAAACGCGGGCACGAGCATGCCGTCTGGTCGGCGTTCCACGGCACCTCCAACGTGGTCGAAATGCAGGTGGGTGAGGAACACGTCGGTGATGTCCTCACGCGAGAATCCAGCTGACTTCAAGCTCGAATCGAGGGAATGCTCGCCGTGAAGGTGGTAGTGGCTGAAGAACTTCTCCGATTGCTTGTTTCCGATGCCGCAGTCGACGAGCACCAACCGGTCGCCCATCTCCACGAGCAGCGAGCGCATTGCCCAGGTGCAGAGGTTGAGTTCGTCGGGGGGATTGGTTGGGGCCCAGAGCTGCTTGGGAACCACCCCAAACATCGCGCCCCCGTCCAGCTTGAAATTCCCGGTGTGAATGGTGTGCAATCGCATGCGACCAAGGTAGCCACGGCTCCGCCCAGTTCAGTACCTTTGGGCTTTGATTCCAGCACATGCTTGACGCCATTTCTCCCGTTGACGGTCGGTACCGTCGGCACACTGCTTCTCTTTCACCTTGGATGTCCGAACTCGGCCTAATCCACCACCGCGTAGAGGTGGAGGTCGAGTACTTCTTGGCCCTCGTAGCCATGCCGCTGCCGCAGTTGGCGGATTTCCCCGCGGACAAAGTGGAGTCGTTCCGTGAGGTCTACCGCAACTTCTCCACCGAAGACGCGCAATGGATCAAAGACAAGGAGCGCGTCACGAACCACGACGTCAAGGCCGTGGAGTACTTCGTCAAGGAAGCCATGGAAACGCTGGGGGTAGGGGCCTGGAAAGAGTTTGTCCACTTTGGCCTCACTTCTCAGGACGTGAACAACACCGCGGTGCCGTTGTCGCTCAAGCGCGCCACGGAACAGGCCTTGTTGCCGCTTCTCGACGACACGATTGCTGATTTGGCGCGGCTTGCGTTGGAGTGGAAGGACGTGCCCATGTTGGCACGAACCCACGGTCAGGCGGCTTCTCCAGTCACGCTCGGAAAAGAATTTCAAGTCTTCGTAGACCGTCTGCGCGGACAACGCGACGCCCTTGCCAACGCCACCTACGCCGCCAAGTTTGGCGGAGCGACGGGGCAATTCAACGCTCACCACGTCGCGTACCCGGACGTGGACTGGCCGGTGTTTGGCCGGCAATTCGTGGAAGGCACGCTTGGACTCACGCGAACTCCTGTGACCACCCAAATCGAGCCCTACGACCACCTTGCCGCTTGGTGCGACGCCCTTCGCCGAATCCACACGGTCCTCATGGACCTCGACAAGGATGTTTGGACGTACATCTCGATGGACTACTTCAAACAGAAGATTGTGGCAGGCGAGGTGGGGTCGTCGGCCATGCCGCACAAAGTGAATCCCATTGATTTCGAAAACAGCGAAGGGAACCTCGGCGTGGCCAACGCCTTGCTTGCTCACTTCGCAGAAAAGTTGCCCCTGTCGCGCCTTCAGCGCGACTTGACGGACAGCACGGTGCTGCGCAACCTCGGCGTGCCCATGGGTCACAGCCTCATCGCGATGAACGCTACGAGGAAGGGGTTGAGCAAACTCGTTCTGAACGAGGCGAAGTTGGCCGCTGACCTTGAAGCCAATTGGGCCGTCGTTGCAGAGGCCATCCAAACCATCCTCCGCCGCGAGGCCTACCCGGAGCCTTACGAGGCTCTCAAGGCCCTCACGCGCACCCACGGTGCGATTACGCCTGAAGTCATGGCGGAATTCATCGACGGCTTGGAGGTGAGCGATGCGATCAAAGCGGAACTTCGTGCGATTACACCGGCCAATTACCTCGGGTTCGCCTCCAAACTGGTGCGTGGATGAAGGCCGTGTGGGCCTTGCTTCCTTTGATTCGGCACCAGCGCGCGCAGATGGTGCTGATGGGCTTGTTGCACGCGTTCAGCGCCGTCCTGTCCCTCTTCACGTTTCTCTCCGTCGTGCCTTTCTTGCGCATCCTGTTTGGTGCGTCCGGGGGAGACTCCATGCCCGAGGGCGTTCTCACAGACGTCAGCACGTGGTTCGACGCTTTTGTGCGAAACGAAGGGCCAGGATCGGCCTTGGTGGCGCTGTGTGCGGCCATGGTCGTGCTTGCCTTGTTGAAGAACGCGGTTCAATACGCCGCGCTCTATGTGATGTCAGGAATTCGCTCGGCCGTGAGCCGGGACCTCCGTCAAGAGCACTACGAACACATGCTTCGCATGCCGATGACGTGGTTCACCGAGTCCAAGCGCGGGGACGTGATGAGCCGATTCACGCACGACCTGATGGAAGTGGAGCACTCCGTCATTGGGTCGATGGAGGCGCTTGTGAAAGCGCCGCTGATGATTGCTGTGAGCCTCACCACGCTAGTCGTGTTGAGTTGGCAACTCACGCTTTTTGCGTTTGTCCTGCTTCCTCTGAGTGGTTGGCTGATCAGCCGTTGGGCTAAACGCATGAAACGCCACGCCCTCCGAGGCAAAGAAGAACTCGGTCACCTGGTTTCGGTGTTGGAGGAAACGCTCCTCGGGATGCGCATTGTTAAGGCGTTCAATGCCGAGCGCCACTTCGCTCAGTCCTACGGCCAACGGAACCGAGAGCACTTCAAGGCCACGCGAAGAATGCACCGACGCGAGGCCATGTCTTCGCCCATGAGTGAAGTCATTTCGCTGTCCGTGATGGCGCTCCTGCTCGGCTACGGGGGGACCCTTGTGTTGAACGGCGATTCCGCCTTGACCGGGGATTGGTTCATTGGGTACCTCGTGGTTTTTTCCCAAATCATTCCACCAGCTCGCTCTCTCTCTGACGGGTGGTTCCGCGTCTCCAAGGGAGCGGCGTCCTTGGAGCGCTTGCAGGCCTTGTTCGAGGGCGTCAAGGCGGAGGAGGTGAAAGGAGTCGAGAAGGATGCAGCCGTTCCCAACTTTGAGCGAAGCATCACGTTTGAAGGCGTGACCTACAGCTACCCAGGCCAAGATCGCGCCGCCTTGCAGGGGTTGTCGCTGGACATCTCCAAAGGCAGTGTCGTCGCGCTTGTAGGCACCTCGGGTTCCGGGAAAACCACGGTGGCTCATCTCCTGAGCAAATTTGCCGACCCAGATCGCGGGGCGGTCCGGGTGGACGGGGTGGATTTGCGCGATGTCTCTGGAGAAGCATGGCGGTCCCAACTTGCGGTCGTGACCCAAGATGCCTGGTTGTTCCACGGCACCATCGCGGAGAACATCGCGCTCGGTGATGCGTACCCCGATCGGGCGCGAGTCGAGCAGGCCGCGTCAGCCGCTCACGTCACGGAATTCTCGGGCGAACTGAGCGAGGGGTTGGACGCCCCAGTGGGGGATGGCGGTGGAAAATTGAGCGGAGGACAGCGCCAGCGCGTGGCGCTCGCTCGGGCGCTTTATCGCGGAGCGGAGGTGTTGATACTGGATGAGGCTACTTCGGCGCTCGACGCGGAGTCTGAATCACTTGTGCAGGAAGCTTTGAATGCGATGTCCAAACAACGGACCGTGTTGGTGATCGCTCACCGCATGGCGACGGTGCGCTCCGCCGATGTCATCGCCGTGTTGGAGGCGGGGCAAGTGGTCGAACAGGGCGCCCACGAGGAGTTGATGGGCCGGAATGGCCGCTACGCAGAGTTGGTTCGCTTGCAACAGGCCTGAATGAAATCCTGAGAAATTTGGGTTACGCGACTGTGTCGGGAATGGTGCACTTTTGTGCATGCCCAAATTCTCTTGGATCCTTCGCAACCGATGCCCCAAATGCGGGGAAGGCACACTCTTCGTGAAGCCCAACGCCTACGACTTGCGTCACACCGCGACCATGAACACTTCATGCAGCCGTTGCGGGGAAGATTTTGAACGAGAACCGGGATTTTACTTTGGCGCGGCATACGTGAGTTACGTCCTGACCGTGGCCCTCTGGGTGGCTGTGCTTGTGGCGCTGAAATGTTTTGATGCGTGGGGGTGGATGGAGTTTGGGATGTTCACCCATCCTGGAACCTTCTTGCTGACAGGAACAGGTCTTCTTGTGGCGCTGCTGCCAATCATTTACCGTCTGAGCAGGTCCATTTGGATCGCGATGTTCACGAAAGGAGACGCATGAAAAAAGGGGCCCTCACGTTTGAGGAGCCCCTTCAACCAAATCGCCTGATTCATGCGCTTAAGTAAGCGCGGTTAACCAAAACCGAGTTCCCTTACGCCGCGGCATTCAAAAAGGTTACATGGAGGTCAAAAAAAAGACGCCATTCAGGCGCCTTCGCTGTCTTGTTGGGCTCGGCGTTGATTCGCTTCGTCGCCTTGAACGCGAATGCTCTCTTCGTGCACCGAGCCTAAAATCTTTTCCAAGAATTCAGGGTTCAGTCCCAAGTCGCGTCCCCACGTGGTGCGGCTTGCGATGATGTCCCGCCACCGGGCCACGCTGAGCAACGACCAACGGTTTCTGTGTTTCAACACGCCGATGTCCTTGGCGAGTTCCATGCGGCGGCTCAACAGCCTCATGAGTTGTTCGTCCACGCTGTCGATTTGCAACCGCAACCCTTCGAGGGCATCGCGGTCCTGGTGGCTCTCCGGTCCGGTGGTCGGAATCTCAAGTGAGGCCAACAGTTGGTACAGTTGCGCCGGCGTGATTTGCTGTTCGGCATCGCTGAGCGCACAAGTCGGGTCGACGTGCGACTCGAGCATCAATCCCTCCATGCCGAGGTTCATGGCGCGTTGCGCCACGTCCTGAATCAGCTCTGGACGGCCGGCAATGTGCGAAGGGTCGCAGAGAAGAGGGACTTCGGGCATTTCGGCACGCAGCGCAATGGGAATCTCCCACATGGGGGCGTTTCGGAATTCGTGGCTTCCGTAGCTCGAGAAGCCGCGGTGCAGGGCGCCCACCTCGCCGTGCACAGAAGAATGCAGCCGTTCGATGGCGCCCATCCACAATTTGAGGTCTCCGTGCATGGGGTTTTTGACCAAGACCAAGGCATCTACTCCTTTTAATGCATCCGCGAGGGCTTGCACTGCAAAGGGACTGACCGTAGTTCTTGCACCCACCCACATGGCGTTCAGCCCCGCCTTGAGGACGGCTTCGACGTGCTCCGGCGTGGCCACTTCAGTCATCGCCCTCAACCCTGTTTCTCGTTGAGCCTCCATAAGCCAAGGAAGGGCTTCTTGGCCTCGACCCTCGAAACTGTTGGGGCGCGTGCGAGGTTTCCACAGGCCCGCGCGAAGGAACGAGACGCCGGGGTGAGCCTGGAGCAACCGCGCGGTGTCCAACACCTGGTCACGGCTTTCAGCGCTGCAGGGTCCTGCAATGACCACGGGGCGCTTCCCGTTCCGGAAGGTGGAGAAGGGCGCTGTGGATTGAGGGAAATGCTCGCCTTGGACCATAAAACGAAGGTACGTAGTGAAGGAAGGTACGCGCTTTGATGCCCACAAAAAGAGGTCGATCAGGGTCACAAAAAAACCTCACTCCAAAGGAGCAAGGTCTTTTCAGTACCCGGAACTGGACTCGAACCAGCACGCCCGAAGGCACAGCCGCCTGAAGACTGCGCGTCTACCAATTTCGCCACCCGGGTAAGTGGGCGGCAAAGGTAGAGAAACTCGTGACAAATTTCATTGCCCTGCCGCCCATCTCCAGGTGCCCGTGTTCACAGGACATCTGGCCCTCAAATCGGTGTTCAGAGTGTGCTGGGGCAGACGTAGTCGGACTTGGGCGCGTCTGTCTCGGCGATGGCCTTGAAGCCGCCAAGCACGTCAATCGCGTTGTGGTACCCACGCGCCTTCAACATGGAGTGGGCAATGAGGCTGCGGTAGCCGCCAGCGCAGTGCACGTAGAAGGGCTCGTCCTTGGGGATTCGGTCCATGTTGCTTCCCAAGAATTCGAGGGACGCGTGAATCGCACCTTCCACGTGTTCAGAGAGGTACTCTCCGTCCTTCCGGACGTCCACGACCTTGGCTTCCGGGTTGGTCTTGAGCACGCTTGCAAAGGCGTCGGCATCGACAGTTTGGATGCAATCGGTTTCCTTTCCAGCTGCCACCCAGGCGTCCATGCCGCCCTTCAGGTAGCCGAGGACGTTGTCGAATCCCACGCGAGACAAACGGGTGATGGCTTCTTCGATTTGGTCTTCGTTCGCGACCAGCAAAATGGGCTGCTTGACGTCCACAATCATGGCGCCCACCCAAGGCGCAAATCCACCTGCGAGTCCGATGAAAGTCGAGCGTGGAATGTGGCGCGCGATGAACTCGTCCGTAGAACGGATGTCGAGCACCACGGCTTCGGTCTCGTTCGCGGCAGCGTCAAACGCCTCGGGAGACAATTCCTGCGTGCCTCGTGTGATGACGTCGTCGATGCTGTCGTAGCCCTGCTTGTTCATGGCCACGTTCATGGGGAAGTAGCCGGGAGGAGGCGCAAGGCCGTCGGTCACTTCTTTGATGAACTCCTCGCGGGACATGTCGGTGCGGAGGGCGTAGTTGGTCGCCTTTTGGTCGCCAATGCTTCCCACCGTTTCCTTGCTCATGTTCTTGCCGCACGCGGAACCAGCACCATGTCCAGGGT
>JBDQOS010000284.1:0-2593 GCA_040261075.1 Flavobacteriales bacterium | reverse complement strand
TTTCAAGGCTGCTTGTCCACCGTGCCCGCGCCCAAACTCGGTTCGGTTGCCATCGCGGGTGCACTTCATGCGGCATCGCTGAATCCAAACGCCGTTGACGAGGTGTTCATGGGCCACGTTTTGCAAGCTGGGGTCGGTCAAGCTCCCGCGCGACAGGCGGCCCTCGGCGCTGGGGTGGAGGAGCACGTTCCATGCACGACCGTCAACAAGGTTTGCGCAAGTGGAATGAAGGCGATTTCACTCGGCATGCAAGCCATTTCTAGTGGCGATGCCGAAGTTGTGGTGGCTGGCGGCATGGAAAACATGAGCCGTGTCCCACATTACCTCGAGGGGCGCAACGGGGTGAAATTTGGGAACATCTCTGTGAAGGACGGCATGCTGCTCGACGGCCTAACCGACGTGTACAACGCCACCCACATGGGCAATTGCGCTGAATTGTGTGCGAAGGAAAAGAACATCACCCGCGAGGAGCAAGACGCCTTTGCCATTGAAAGTTACCGCCGTGCCACAGAGGCATGGGATGCAGGGAAGTTTGATGCTGAGGTCGTGCCCGTCTCTGTGCCCCAACGACGTGGGGAAGATGTCGTTGTCAACCGCGATGAAGAATTCACCAACGTGCGGTTGGACAAGATTCCTTCGCTCCGACCCGCGTTTGACAGAGAGGGAACCGTCACGGCTGCGAACGCTTCAACCTTGAACGACGGGGCCTCTGCATTGGTGTTGGCTTCGGAAGAAGCAGTCCAAAAACATGGCCTGAAGCCCCTCGCTCGTCTCTTGGCGACGGCGGATGCTGCCCAAGCTCCGGAGTGGTTCACCACGGCACCGTCCCTTGCTTTGCCGAAGGCACTTCGCAAGGCGGGCCTTTCAAACGCAGAAATTGACTTGTGGGAGCTCAACGAGGCATTCAGCGTCGTGGGCATTGCCAACAACCGCGAATTGGGATTGAACCCTGAGGCGGTCAACGTGAATGGCGGAGCGGTTGCGCTGGGTCACCCGCTCGGCTCCAGCGGCTCCCGCATTGTGGTGACGTTGATCCACGCGTTGCGTGACCGTGGTCTGAGCCGAGGTGCAGCGGGCATTTGCAACGGCGGGGGTGGAGCCTCTGCCTTGGTTCTCGAATTGGTTCAATGAGCTCTGTGCGTCCCCTCGGACAGGCCTGGGCGCCATTGAGCCACGTGCCGCTTCGAAAGGAGGCCTCGGATCGGTCGGAGTGCGTCAACGAAGTGCTCGGCGGCGAAACGCTCCAAGAGCTGGAATTGGGACAGGGGGATTGGGTTCGTGTGGAGCTTCCCGACGGGTACCAAGGCTGGATGGATCGCCGGCAACTTCGACCCGTGACATTCCTGTGGAATGGACATCCGTTCCGGTTGTCAACCATGCATTCGTCTTGGAATGGCTTGGCAGGAGGGTGGCTTCCGGCCGGGTGTGTGGTCCGTGAGTTGAACGGCACGTGGGTCCTCGGCGAGGACGAAGTAACGCCCCTGGGCGACCCGCCGAAGCGTCATGAATCCGACATGTCCACCTGGGCAGAATCCATGCTAGGGGTGCCTTACCACTGGGGTGGGCGTTGCGGTTGGGGCTACGATTGCAGCGGTTTGGTTCCCCTCGCGGCTGCGCTCGTCGGGCTTCAAGTTCCAAGGGACGCCTCCGAGCAATTTGCGGTAGGCGCGGAGGTTCCGATGGGCTCCATCCGCAGAGACGACGTGGCCTTTTTCCAGAATTACAAAGGCCAAATCACACACGTTGGACTCTGCGACGGAACAGGACACGTGATTCACGCGTCAGGCCAGGTCCGCAGGGACCGCTTGGACGGAACCGAGCTGATGCGCATCAGCGACGGGGCAACCACGCACAACTTGGCAGGGATTCGTCGCTGGACGGAAGGGTAGGTAGCTGTGCGGCAAGCTCAGAAAAAGGACTTGTTGGCACGAATGAGATCTCGCAGCATCGGAGAGACGCGGTACCGTTCTTCCCCGTAACGTTGTCCGAGGGCTTCCAACAGATTGACTACCTCCTGCAGGCCCCATTCTTCCGCCCATGCCAACAATCCTTTGGGGTAATTTACTCCCTTTTGCATGGCGATGTCCACGTCGGAGGGAGAGACAACTTGCCAAAACACAGCATCGGCCGCCTCGTTCATCAACATGGCTAGAATTCGTTCAGCAACGCCTTCCACAACCTGGCCACCCGATCCTTGCTTGGTTCCGTCCTGGTACCAATAGAAGCCTTGGCCGGATTTGCGACCGAGCCACTTCGCAGCAACGAGTTGACGTTGAGTGTGACTGGGACGGTACCGAGAATCGCCGTAAAACGCAGCATGCACGGTGGAGGTCACCGCGTAGTTCACGTCGTGACCAATCAAGTCCATCAATTCAAAGGGCCCCATTCGAAACCCTTGGGCCCGCATGGACGCGTCGATGTCTTCAACGGAGGCCACGCCCTCTTCTAGCATGCGAAGTGCCTCGCTGTAAAAGGGCCTGGCAACCCGGTTGACAATGAACCCGGGGGTGTCCTTGGCCATGGCTGGGGACTTTCCCCAGCGTGTCATTTCACGCAAGCCGTGGTCCGCCAAGTCCGGGTGCGTTTGCAACGC
>JBDQOS010000283.1:0-4577 GCA_040261075.1 Flavobacteriales bacterium | reverse complement strand
CTGAGTTGCCAAGGCAAGCCCATCGCCCGGGCCAAGACAGTCCTGGTTTGTTTCGACCACGCCAAGAAGACCACTACGTCCGTGCCTCAGGCGTGGCGCGACGCCTTCGCGGCGGTCACTTCTGAATGACGAGCACGCGGTGCTCCCACGACGCCAGCTCGGTGCCGGGCTGAATGTCGACCGGCACCAACGTGCCGTCCTGCTGCAATTCCTGTACGCCTGAAGCGTTTTCGAGCCACGGACCGACGTTGGCCCACGGCACCTCGCGAGGTTCGGAGGCGGCGTTGACCAGCGTCACGATTCGGGCGTTGTCCTGTTCGCGCGCGAATCCATAGACGCCCCGCTTGGGGAAGAAGTGTTCGAGTCCGCCACGGAAGGCATCGGGGTAGGATTGCCGCACTTCGAGGAGCCCGTGAATGAGGTCGTACCAGGGGTGTTCCTGAGCCGTCCGTCCCTCGGTGGTGAACGCGTCCCGTGAATCTTCGGGCCAGCCGCCGGGCATGTCTTGTCGCACCTTGCCGTCGGGTTCGCAGCGGGTCGCAAACCCAAGCTCGGTGCCGTAGTACAGGCACGGGGTGCCCCGGCCCATCAACAGCATCGCCAGTCCCGCCCGCGCCTTGTCGTTGCTCCCGGCCTCGGCAATCCAGCGGTGGGTGTCGTGGTTGTCGAGGAAGGTGACGAGCCGCTCGGGGTGGGGGTACAGGAAATCTTCGGCGAGTACCTCGTAGACCGAGCCAATGCCGTGTTCCCAGCCTTCGCCTTGTTCCACCGCTTCCTGCATGGCGAAGTGCCATGCAAAGTCGACCGCACCGTCCAGCCCTGTCGTGGGCCCCCAACCAAACGAGGTGCCTTCGACGAGGGCCGCTTGTTTGGCTGAACCGTAAACCCATGCCTCCGAAAACATGAACGACGCGGGAAAGGCCTCCGAGATGCGCTTGGTCATCGCCGCCATCGCATCCTGCTGACCGTACGTGTAGGTGTCGATGCGCAAGCCGTCAATGCCGATCTCCGCCATCCACCACAAGATGTTCGTCCCCATGTAACGCTGAAGGTCCGGGTTGAGCTGGTTCATGTCCGGCATCATGCGGTCAAACCACCCGTCGTTGAACCCGTCCAAATCGGCTTCCTGGGCGTAGGGGTCGACCACCGTTCCGCTTCGGTAGTTCGTGCGCTTTGATTCGTCCCAATCTCCGCCCCAATCGTGCACCCAAGTGCTGTCAACGGGGTGGGTGAGGAGGCGGTGGAGGTTGCCCCAGTGGTTGGGAACCCAGTCGTGGACAAGTCGGATGCCCCGTGCGTGCGCTTCCCGAGCGAGCGCTTTGTAGTCCTCCAGCGAGCCCAAACGTGGATCCACGGCATAACTGTCCGTGCAGGCGTAGCCGTGGTAAGACGTCTTGCCCAAGTCGTTTTCCACCACGGGAGTCAGCCACACGGCGCCGATTCCCAAATCTGCCAAGTAATCCAGTTTCTGGGTGACTCCGGCCAAATCTCCACCATGTCGTTTGTACATCTCTGTTCGGTCCACGCCGCGCTCGAGCATGCCTGGCACGTCGTCGTTTTCTTCGTTCCCGTTGGCGAATCGGTCGGGCATGATCAAGTACATTACCGGCGCCTCGTCCCAGGCGTCGAGCCGCTTCCCTGCGTCAAGCTGCGGCTCGACGTGCCACCCCGCCTTCACCGCCCGCCCGCGCTCCGGCGTCACGACCAACGTCACGTCTGCCGCTTCCCGCACCGCGCTCGCATCCACGTCCACCCAAACGTGGCCCGGCAGCGCGGCCGCCCTCCATCCCAAGACCTTCACCTCCGGATGTTCGCACGCGACCTCCTTCACTTCGGCCATCCCCACCTTCGAGATCAGCACCTCCACGCGCCCGCCCTCCAAATCCGCCCACCAACCCGGCGGGTCCACGTAGGTTTGACTCGCCAAAGAATTGCCAATCAGGAACATGACAACAAGGCTTGTCGAAAGCCGCAGGAGGGGAGAAACCCACATTTTTGACAGGAGGCTGTGCATGAATTGCGGTTGTTTTTGTCGGGTCAGCGAGCCGAAGTTCGCTTGAATTGCCCCTAAGTTTGCACAAAGTGTCATTTTTACACCTAACCCTTCATCGATTCTCTATGAAACAATTGTTCACACTCCTTGCGGGGGCGCTTTTGGCCTCCTCCGCCTGGACCCAAACCACGGTGACCCTCACCGTCGACATGTCCAACGAAGACGTCAGCGCGGACGGCGTGCACGTCGCAGGCAACTTCCAAGGCTGGGATCCCGGCGCCAACATGATGACTGACAACGGCGACGGCACCTGGTCGCACACGTTCACTTCAGACACGGCCGCCACGTACCAGTACAAGTTCATCAACGGCAACGCGTGGGGCTCGGACGAGAGCGTTCCTGGCGCGTGCGCTTTGGACGGCAACCGCGCTGTTACCGTCGACGGCATGATGGGCAACGTCGAAACCCTTGCTTGCTACGGCAGCTGCGCGGCTTGCGGTCAATCGTCCGTGCTCTTTCGCGTGGACATGACCAACGAGGAGGTGTCTCCTTTTGGGGTGCACGTGGCCGGCACGTTCCAAGGATGGGATCCCGCAGCGACCGAGTTGACCGACCCGGACGGGGACATGGTGTACGAGACGTTGCAAACCGTAGACGTCGACAGCACGGGCCAAATCGTGTTCAAGTTCATCAACGGCAACTCGTGGACTGACCCCAATGAATTGATTGACCCGGCATGTGGAGACAGCACAGGCAACCGGGTGTTGGAACTCGACAGTTTGGCGGTGAACAACATCGTGCTTGCAGCAGACGACATCGGTTCTCCTTACTGCTTCAATTCCTGCTCTTCCTGCGTGTTGCCGTTGATTGTTGATCTGGAAGTTGATGCCACGCAACTGGCCTCAATTAGCCCCGATGGGTTGTTCGTCGCAGGCTCCTTCACTGGTTGGAACCAAACAGCGATGGACGACAGCGATGGTGACGGCATCTACACGTTGAGCTTGGAAGTGCCTCCCGGAGCAGCACAATTCAAGTTCTTGAACGGGCCGGACGGTTGGGAAAATGTCCCTGGAGAGTGTGGTGCAGATGACGGATTTGGTGGTTTTAATCGCATCGCAGAGTTCGATGCGACCAATGCCTCATACTCTTGCTGCTTTGCGGCTTGCCCCGGAGATGCATGTGTCCCTGAGCCTCCCGTCGCACCCATTACCTTCCGACTCAATTTGAACAGCGAAGAAGTGGCAGAAGGATCGGTGCCTTTCATTTGGGGAAGCTTTACGGGATGGCAAGGTGGTGCCTTGGAGATGTCGGATGCGGATGGCGACGGTGTTTGGGAAATCACCGAAGAAATTTCAGGTGACGCTCAAGTGAAATACAAGTATTCTTTGGGCGCTCCTGTGGGAGAATCTGGTGTTGACTACGTCGAAGAAACGGGCATGTGGTTTGTGGGAGCGGACTCGACGACGCAGGACACAGTAACTTTTGAGTTGGAAATGTGCGGCATTCCTAACGGATTTGGCGGGTACGACCGGACCCACATTCGTTCAGGCAAAGCAGAAGTTTTGGATGTGGTTTGCTGGAATCGTTGCAGCGACTGCGAGGGCAGCAGCGCCTCCGTGGCCGACCTCACTGTCGACTTCGGCGTGTTCCCCAACCCCGCGAACGACCGCATCGTGTTGACGGGAGCGCAAGGAAACGCGACTGTACGTGTCCTCGACGTGCAAGGACGCGAAGTCTTGAACTTGGCCAACGCACCACTCAACGGCCGTTATGAATTGAATGTCTCTTCGCTTCAAGCGGGAGCGTACACCGTGGTGCTGAACCAAGGTTTGAAGCAAGGCGTGCAGCGCGTGTTGATTCAGTGAACGGATTGATTTGACAGTGGAGGAGTGACCCTCTTCGCCAAAGCCCGGGCAACCTGCCCGGGCTTTGTGCGTTTTACATGCAACGCAAGTCGCCGCGGATGCATGTGCACGACTCCAAGAAAATTGGGGAAAACTTCACATGTAAGGCCACGCCGTCCGTGTATATTTGCCGCGAACTGATTCACAACCTAAACCTTCTCTATGAAGCGATTGTACTCTCTTGCATTGGCGCTTGGAACCGCGGTTCTCGCCTCTGCCCAAATCACAGGCATCAGCATTGAAAGCGTGATGGTGCACGACGGTTCGGTCGACGCGTCTTTGGACGGCTACACGACCTACCGCGTTTACGCCGACTTGACGTCGGAATTCGACTTTGTTTCTGCCGTCTTTGGCGATGCTGCGGACCCGCTGATGTTGGGGTGCACCGGCACCATTTTTCAAAGCGTAAGTGCTCCGTTCAACTACGGGCCTGAGGTGAACCCGTTGTTCTTTGGCACCTTCCCCGAGGCGGAATACGACTCGTGGTTCACCATTGGAGCCGAGAATGCCAACGGTGGCGTGAACGTCCAAAACACGGCCGACACGATGGCCCCCGCGTTGGCCTTGTTCAATGCGGGTGACGGCTTCGTCATCAACGACCCGATTGGCGCTTCTTGGTTCACGGTTTACCCTTGTGGCGGCCAAGACGTTGCGACGTGCTCGGAGGGCATTTCGGCGTT
>JBDQOS010000282.1:0-5625 GCA_040261075.1 Flavobacteriales bacterium | reverse complement strand
CGGCACGCGACGGCCCGGTCGTGTGCATGTGGTTCAGAAGAAGCATGCACGGCACCCCGAGTTCCCGGACCTGCAGGACCAAGAAAAGCTGCCCCTGGAGAGTCAAGGCGTCCGCGACCAGCACGATGAAGTCCGGGCGGTGCGGGTGCGTGGGGTCGAGGAGGGTGCGCTCGGTGACGCGGCCGTCGTCGGTTTGGGCGTGCAGGTTGTAAAGGCCGGGAAGGTCGTGCACGACCCAGGATTCGCCCCCCTTGTGACGGCACGGCGCGACCGCCGTTTCCACGGTGACGCCCGCCAAGTTCCCCACCGACACGGCGCGGCCGGTCAAGCGCTGAAACAGCGTGGACTTTCCCGTATTGGGGTTGCCGACGAGCGCGAGGTTCACGGCTGAAAGTTCCGTCGGTTGCGACCCGTCCACAATCCCCCCAAAGGGCCATTTCGCCGGCGCGACGAGGGGCGTTCAAAGGCCCTCATTTCGCCGTCAACCATTTGCGCGGATCGACGGGCGTGCGCTCGCTTCCCGCCACCTTCCAAACCTCAAAGTGCAGCACGCTGTTCGCGCCTTCCGCACCTCCGACGTTGCCGAGGAAGGTGCCGACGTCGACCGCTTGCCCCTTGGTCACAGGGCAGTTGGTGAGGTTGGTGTAGACCGTCCGGTAGGCGCCGTGCGTGACGATGACGCTGGTGCCCGCGCCGGGCAGCTTGAACACACTCGACACCGTCCCTTGGAAGATGCTCAGCACGCGGTTGCCGGCCTCCGTGGTGATGTCGATGCCGTTGTTTTCGATCGTGATGCCGCTGAGCGTGGGGTGGGGCTGACGCCCAAACCCCTGAGTCACCACCCCCCGCATCACAGGCCAGGGCAGGGTTCGTTGGTTCTTCTCGAAGGCCTCGGAGACGATTTTTCCCGCGGGCGTCAACGCAAATTCGCCCGCGGCCGAGGCCCGCTCGGCGGCCAGCTCCGCCTCGATGAGGCGCTTGATCTCGTCGTTCAGGCGCTGGCGTTCCTTTTCCTGGGCTTTTTGGGCCTTGCGGAGCCGCTTTTCTTCGGCTTGGAGCTGGTCCACGAGGGCGGTGCGCTCGCTCCTGTCCGCACGGAGCGCGTCGCGTTCCGCTTGTTGCTCGGCGAGGGCCTGCTCGACGGCGGCCCGCTCGTCGTTGAGCGTGACGCGGACTTCCGCGAGCTCGATTTGGGCTTCCTCAATCTGCTCCACCTGCTCCTTCCGCACGGTCGTGTAGGACTGCACGAGCCGGAAGCGCAGGGCGGCCTGGCTGAAGTCCTCCGCGGCGAAAACGAAGAGCAGCGGGTTGGCGCCCAACTTCATGCGGTAGGCCTGCTGCACCATGCGTGCGTACTCGTCCTTGAGGGCACTCACGTGGCCTTCAAGCGTCCGGAGTTCCGTGTCCGTGCCGCGCATCGAGCGCTCCAGGGAGCGAATGGTGGCTTGGTGGTGCCTCACGAGTTTCTCACGCAATTCGATTTGCTTGTTGAGAAGCGTCACCTGGGCAGCGGCGTCGTCGCGGTTGGACTTCGCTTGCTTGAGGAGGTTTTCGGTGGTCTTCAGCTGCTGGGTGATGCGGTCGCGTTCCTTTTGGAGGGCGGCTTTGTCGTCGGTTTGGGCGTGGAAGGTCCCGAATCCTGTCGCCAGCAACGCCCAGCACGCCAGCGCTCGCAAGAAACCCGTCAGTCGGGGGTCAGAGTTCGGTGCGGCGTTCGAAGTCATCGGGAATGCTGAACGGGAAATCGTAGGCGCGCCCGGGGCGCCGGCGCTTGGTGTAAATCAAGGCGTCGAACACCCCCTCGGGGCCTTTGGCGGTCATCCGCACGCGGCTCGGCAGTCGGCCCAGTTCGGTCTCGTCGAAATCGCTTCGTTCGACACGGACGGTGCGGCTTCGAAGCAGGTCGTCGATGACGTCTTGCACCGGGTCGTAGGTCTTTCCATCCACCCAAAACCGCTTGACCAACAGCTCCTCCGACACGTCGTCCTTTTTCTCCGCCTTCTTCTCGGCTTTCTCGAGGAGGCGCTCGGCTTTCTTGTCGTTGGCCACAATGGACAGGCTGTCGTCCGGGGAAAGTTCTTTGTCGTCGGTGCCGACAAGTTTGCGGACGTTGCGGTCGTACTTGCTCATGAGCACGTACCGGTCGCCGTCGACCTTGCTGACGTACTCTTCCCGCTCGGGGTTCATCATGAGCGGTTGGCCGAGCAGCAGGTCTTGCATCAGGTCGAAGCTGACAGGGGCCTGCACCGCCTCTTCAAGCTGGTTGTAGTTGCCCTGAAAGACAAACCGCGACCCCGGAAGCTTGCTCATCACCTGCACCGAGTCAGGGGTCAGGAGGACCCGTGCCGCCTCGACGCCGAGGGCGGGGGAGATGCTCATCCAAATCACGCTGTCGCGCGCCATCCGCACGTTCAGGGTAAACGTCCCGGCCTTGCCCATGGCGCTGGCCGTGGATTCCAGGCGCAGGCCCAGGGTGTTCCAATCGGCACGTCGGGCGTCGAGGTCGCTCAGGAGCACCGACGCTTCCCGGACAGGCAGGGTGGCCGTCGCGGCCCGTCGCCCGGTCAGGCAGCCGGTCGCGGTCAACCACAGCAACCCCAGTCCGACGAAGGACCCACGGGGCAGAAGTGCTCGACCTCGGCCGGTCACGGGCGCTGGAGTTTGGGGTTCAGGACCTTCTCGTCGCCGCCGGCCTCCACGGCACGGCGCCACGCGTCACGTGCCGCCACCTTCTCGCCCAGGGCCCACCGAATGTCGCCCTCGTGCTCCAACGCCACCGCGTCGCCCGCCATTCCGTTCTGCTGTGCACGCAAGATCCATTCGAGCGCCTCTTGGTTCCGGCCAAGTTTGAACAGCACATAGGCCTGCGTGTCCATGAAGTTGCCCTCCTCCGGCATCAATTCGTTGGCCCGAGAGCTGCATTCCAAAGCCCGCTGCAGCTTGTCGGCCGCATCTTCGAGGAAGTACCGACCGGCGAGGTAGTAGGCGTGGTTGTTCAGCACGTACGCGTCTTCGACGGCCTTCAGGCTGCGTTCAAACGCCTTTTCCGACGCGTCGAATTCTCTGGAATCCCGAAGGGCCGACGCCAAAGCGGACGCCAGCGCCCCTTCGAGCACGGGATTGTCCAAGACCACGGCAAGCCCCCCTTCAAACGCCTTGGCGGCCTTGGCCGATTGCTTGGATTCGCGAAGCGCAAGACCGTGGTAGTAGTACAGGAGGGGGTCGAGTGGGAACCGAGCAATGGCGCTTTCAGCGTCACCGACCATGGCGCCCCACTGGCCCAAATCCACGCGAATCGCCATCAAATTCGTCCAGGTCTCCACCGAGCCGGGAGCGAGCTCAAGCAGGTCCAGAGCAAGGTCCAAGGCGTCGTCGAGGCGGTCGTTTTGGTACGCCCAATCGCAGGCCATCTCGACCACGGCGGGCTCTTCTCCGTGACGTTCCATCATCAAGGCGAGGAGCTCCGAGTACGGGGTGTGGAATTCCGGGTCGTTTTGGGCGAGCAGCCCGTACCCAAGGACGACCCGCAACTTGCTGTCGAGTGAGACGTCGTCGGAGGCCAAGGCGCGTTTGAGGTGCGGCAGGGCAGCCGGGATGTCGCCCTTGCGCGTCCAAATCTCTGCCAGCTCAAACTGCACGAGCCCCCAATCCGAGCGGCGCCTGGCGAGCATCTTCAGCTCCTCGTGGCCCGCTTCCAAATCGCCCGAGGCCATCAGGTAACGGGCCCATTGAAGTTGGAAGACGTCGCTTTGCGGAAAGTCCTTTCGGGCGTGTTCGAGGAACTGACCCAGGTTTTTGGGGTCGGCGGTTTGCTCGACGATGCGAAGGGCCTCGAGCCGCACGTCTTCGTCGTTTCCAACTTGTTCTTCGTAGTTGCTCAGCAGGTTGAGCGTCGGCAAAACGTGCCCTTCGCGCAGAAGCCGATCGCCGCATTCGAGCAGGGCTTCCAAGTCGCCGGGCCGCGCCACCACGAAGGGCGTCCAGTCTTCTTCTGCGCCGGGTCCGTTGCCTTGCGCGAGCCGCGCTTCGCCGCGGTGGTAAAGCGCCCACGTGTTGTCGGGTTCCAGATCTACAGCGCGGTTGAGGTGCGCTTCGGCGGCTTCGTACCGCTTCAGTTCAAGGTCGATTTTGCCGAGCTGGTAGTGGAACGCGACCTCGTCCGGCTCGGCGTCGGCGCACTGAAGAAAGCTTGCGTACGCGTCCTCCAGGTCCCCTTTCAGCAGGTGCGCTTGCCCTTCGAAGTAGGCCAATTGCGTTTCCTTTCCGTAAGGCACGCTTTCTTGGCCTCCGCCGCCGAGCGACGACACGAGTCGGCAGCTGCTGAAGCCCAGGCTCGCGGCCAGGGCCAGCATCCACGTTGCCGTTGTCGTGCCGAAGAATTTCATGAGTGCGGCGTGCCTACGGTGCAGAAGTCTCCGATGCTGGCGTCGTCCGGGGTGCCGTGCCAGGCGGCGTTCGCGCCCACCATCGCCCCGTCCAGCACGGCGTGTTCAATGCGGCTGTTCGCGGCCACGAGCGCGTTGCTCACGCGGGAATCCGTCACCACCGTGCCGGGACCGAGCGTGACGTGCGGCCCAATCACGGCCCGCTCGAGCACCACGCCTTACCCGATGTGGCACGGCGGCAAGATCACGCTGTCCGTCACCGTGGCCGACGCCGGCACCGCGTCGAGGCGTCCCTCTTCTTCAAGGATGCTCAGGATCCGTCCGTTCGTTTCGACCGTGACAGCCTTGTTTCCGCAGTCCATCCATTCCGAGACTTCGCCGGGAATGAACTTGAGTCCGTCCTGCGTCATGTTGCGGAGGGCGTCCGGGAGCTGGTACTCGCCGCCTTTCACGACGTTGTTGTCGATGAGGTGCTGGAGCTCGCGGTTCAGTCGGGCGCCGTCCTTGAAGGCGTAGATCCCAATCATGGCGAGGTCGCCGACCCAAGTCTGGGGTTTTTCCACGTAGTCCACGATCGTGCCCGCCTCGTCCGTGACCACCACCCCAAACGCCGACGGATCTTCAATCCGTTGGCAGAACAGGACGCCGTCCGCCTCGGGGTCAATCGTGAAGTTGGCCCGGAACAGGGTGTCGGCGAAGGCCACCACGACGGGACCGTCGAGGAAGTCCTTGCCGCACAGGATGGCGTGCGCCGTGCCGAGGGGCTGGTCTTGGTACCGGATGTGGCCTTTCGCCCCGAGGCGTTCGGCCACCGCCACCAATTCACGCTCCACGTCCTCCCCAAACTCCCCCGTCACGAAGCAGATGTTGTCCACCCCGTCGTGGGCCGTCCGGACGATGTCCTCGACGAGGCGCTCCACAATGGGCTTGCCGGCGACCGGCACCAAGGGTTTGGGAACGGTGAGGGTGTGGGGGCGAAGGCGGCTTCCGCGGCCCGCCATGGGCACGATGATGTTCATGAATCAGCTTGTTCCGGTGTGGCCAAACCCGCCGGCGCCGCGATCGGACTCCGGCAACGCGTCTGTTGTTTCTACGACGGACCATTCGACGCGTTCGTACCGCGCCAAGACGAGCTGGGCGATGCGCTCTCCGTCCTCGACGGTGAAGGGCGCTTGCCCGTGGTTGATGAGGATGACCCCTACGTCGCCGCGGTAGTCCGCGTCAATCGTTCCAGGGCTGT
>JBDQOS010000281.1:0-3088 GCA_040261075.1 Flavobacteriales bacterium | reverse complement strand
CTGTACTTCACCGCCAACCCCAACGGCGAGGCGGAGGTGGTGACGGTCTTCTTGCGTGCCCAGGCACGTCTCAAGAAGGTGAAGTTTGATTTGGACTTCAGCGACATTGGCATCAAGGGTCGGGCGGCAAGTGGAAACCTGGTTTCCAAATTTTCCGTTCGGAAAATCGAACTCAAAGAGGAGGGGGTAAGCACCCTCGGTGCACGCAAAGTGTGGTACGACGAAACCGTGCGACGTCTCAATGCGGAAGGTCGCGGTCAGTTCCTCGGGGACTTCAAGCCGGACGACAAGATTCTTGTGCTTCTCAACACGGGCGAGTACATCTTCACGGGCTTCGACCTCAGCACGCACTTCGACGAGCGAATGATTCACCTCGAGCGTTTCGACGAAGACAAACCGGTCAGCGTGGTGTATTACGAAGGAGAAAAGGACGAGTGGTTCGTGAAGCGATTCCTGCCGGAGTACAGCAAGACGGCTACCGGGTTCATCGGAGAGCACGAGCAGTCCAAACTTGGGGTCGCCTCCACGCTTCACCACCCGCACGTGCGCATTCGGTACAACCGCCGGTTTAAGCACACGCGCGACCGTGAAGACGACGTTCTTGATTTGCGCGGTTTCATCTCGGTCAAAGGTGTCAAAGCGTTGGGCAACAAGCTCAGCTCGTTGCCGGTCACCGAAGTGAGCCTGGAACCGCCTGTGGAAGAATTGGAGCAAGCCCTGGAAAAGGAACTCCAGGCTGCACGGGAAGCGGATGAGCAGCGGGAGAAGGAGGCCCGTCAGGCATCCCGGGAAGAAGATGTGGACGATGAGGATGACGTGGATGAAGATTCGCCTCCCGCGGACGCGTCTCCGGCCGAGGCCAATTCTTCGGGTGCGGGGCAAGGTTCGCTGTTCTAAGTGGCGGCGTTTGCGCTTCGGAAAGGGGTTGGTGTTCATTGTACACGAACCCCTTTTTTGTTCTACCTTGCCGCATCAAAATTTGACGACAATGAACCGTTTGACACAGCCTTGGGGACGAGTTGCAATGGCCGCTTTGACAGTGTGCTTTGCCGCGTCGTGCGGCGCTCCCGCTCCCTCAGGGGACCTGCACGTGGAAGGCTCGGCCCAACAAGCGGACGAGTTGGTGCACGCCGAGTGGACCAAGAACGCCACCATCTACGAGGTGAACCTCCGGCAGCACACGCCGGAAGGAACCATTCAGGCGTTCATGCCGGATTTGCCTCGTCTGAAGGAGTTGGGTGTGGACATCCTGTGGTTGATGCCCATTCATCCGATTGGAGAGGTCAACCGGAAAGGCGGGGAGAACAAGAACAACTACATCGCGGAGCTAGGAAGCAGCTCGTTGGGAAGTCCCTACAGTGTTCAGGATTACGTGGCCGTCAACCCGGATTACGGCACCCACGACGACCTCCGGGCGTTGGTGGACGCGGCGCACGACCTCGGCATGCACGTGATCCTCGATTGGGTGGCCAACCACAGTGCCTTCGATTGCGTTTGGACCGAAGACCACCGGGAGTTCTACTTGCCAGACAGCGCGGGCAACTTGCAGCCTCCTCTTGGCACCGATTGGTGGGACGTTGCGCAACTCGATTGGGAGGGCGGCGAAGAAAACGGGTTGTACGCTGCCATGGCGGACGCGATGACGTTTTGGGTCAAGGAATGCGGCATTGACGGATACCGCTGCGACGTGGCGATGAAAGTGCCCACGAAGTTTTGGGACATGGCGCGTCGCCAACTTGAAGCCGTCAAGCCCGACGTCTTCATGCTCGCCGAAGCCGAAGAGCCCGAGCACCACAACCGCGCGTTTGACATGAGCTACGGGTGGCATTTTCACCACCTGACCAACCAGGTGGCGCAAGGAAAGGAGCCGGTGCAGGTGTTGCGGGACTACGTGGCGGAAGAAGCGGAGCGGTTTCCTTCGGACGCGTACCGCCTGGGTTTCATCACCAACCACGACGAGAACAGTTGGAACGGCACGGTGGAGGAGCGTTACGGAAAGGCCGGCGACGCCATGGGGGTCTTGGCTGCGACGCTGCTCGACATGCCCTTGGTTTACTCCGGCCAAGAATCGTACAACCCCAAGCGCCTTCGGTTCTTCGAGAAGGACACGGTGAATTGGGGCGCGTACCCCAAGGCGGGCTTTTACCGCACGTTGAACGAATTGAACCACACCCGTGAAGCCCTATGGAACGGCGATTTTGGAGGTGCGCCGCAGGTCTTGAAGACGTCCGTTGACGAACATGTCTTCGCGTTCATGAAAGAGAAGAACGGCAGCACGGTCGTGGTCGTGTTGAATTTCTCGGACCAACCCCAAACCGTGAAGCTGACGTTGCCTGAAGCGGCGCTGCAAACCGCGATGGGCGAAGGCGAGGTGGACGCTTGGGAGGAAGGCCAAACGCTGTCTCCATTCGGGTACGCCGTTTTGGCCACCGAATCGTAACCTGCGACGCGCCTTCACGTCCGACGGCTGCGCTAATTTCGCTTCATGAAATTGAAGCGCATCGCCCTCATCGCCCACGACGGGAAGAAAAACGAGTTGGTTGATTTTGTCAAGAAGCATCAGGCGTGGTTTTCGGAGCGCGACCTGGTGGGCACAGGAACCACCGGAGGGCGAATCGAGGAATTGGGGTTGACGGTGGAGCGCTTTGCCTCGGGCCCGCTTGGAGGCGACGCCCAAATCGCAGCTCGGATCACCGAGGGCAGGCTGGATGCGGTCATTTTCTTTCGGGATCCGATGGGCAAGCACCCGCACGAACCGGACGTGAACATGCTGTTGCGTCAATGCGACGTGCACAACGTCGCCTTGGCAACCAACCGCGCCACGGCGGAATTGCTTGTGCACGCCATCATTTTGGAAGAAGAATGAGCGAGGTGCTCCGGCGCGGATCGGGGCCTTGGCCGACAGACAACCGCGACATCACGGTGATGGGGTGGCTGCGCCAAAGGCTGGCGCCGGTCGAAGAAGCGGAACGCGAAGGTGCGGCGCGGTGGCTCGCCGACCACGTGAGCGAGCGAGCCAGGGGAGATCGGATGGCCTCGGAGTTTCGGTGGTCGGAATCGCAGTTGGATCGCTTGGCCGTGATGGCGG
>JBDQOS010000280.1:0-5232 GCA_040261075.1 Flavobacteriales bacterium | reverse complement strand
GCGCTGTTCGCATTCACCCACACCAGCAACAGCATCAGCGTCCCAAGCGACCCGTACAGCCGGTTGTACGTGTTGAGTTGCGCAATGAAAAAGCTGAACCCCAATGAAAGCAGCACTGTGAGAACGGTGGTCATGGCTGCTCCCGGCGTGGCCGTACGCCATTTCATGCGGCCCCAATGGCCCACGTTGTAGAGCAAGGTGACCGAGCTGTAGATGAGCAGCAAGGCCCCGACCCACCGGGCGAGGTTGAACCATTTCAGCGACTCCCCGGGCAGCCAGCCGTTGTCGGAAGTCCACTGCAGGATGTCCCCACTAAACCCGATCAGCAGCACAGCGATGCCGAGCATGACGACAAGAAGCACCAGCAAGAACATGGACCAAATTCGGATGAGCCAAGGGTTGCCTTTTTGGTCAAGCAACGCGCTTTCGTTGAACCCCGACAGCACGGCATGCACGCTGCTTGAGGCGTAATACAACGTCAACACGAAACCCACTGAAAGCAGTGCTCCTTGCGTTTTGCCCAGCAAATCCTCGACCGTCTGCTCAAACAGCCCCACCGTGTCGCCTGGGAACATGAACCTCAACGCGTCCATCACTGCCTCCGTCTCAAGCGGGGTGTGCGGCAACACACTCAGCACGAAAATGACCGCAGGGAAAAAGGCAAGGAACAAGCGGAACGAAATGGCTGCAGCCCGCGTCGCGACCGCCCCGTTGATCAGGCCCACCAGAAAAAAGCGCAGCACGTCGTACACGTTCATGCCTTCTTGCCCCCAGGGCTGCAGGGTGCGCAGAAACGCCTGCAACCGCTGCACGAGGCGACGGGAAGCCAACCATCGAAACAAAGGGCCGTCGGGCAAACTCATGGGTCGAGGGTCGCGTGGGATTTCAACGACAAGTCGAGGCTCTTGACGCTGTGGGTCAGCGTGCCCATCGACACGAAGTCCACACCCGCTTCGCCGTAGGCTCGGAGGTTGGTCAAGTCAATCCCTCCGGAGGCCTCCAAGGGAATTCGTCCTCCCACGTGCCTCACCGCAGCCGCGACTTCGTCGGGCGAGAAATTGTCCAGCAGCAGCCGAGTCAACTCGAGCCCCTCCGCTTCTGCCGCGGAAAGCGCTTCGTTCAGTTCCTCCATTGAACGCACTTCCACCACAACTGGCACCTCGGGTTCCCCCGACGCGAAGTAGCGCTTGACGCCGGCAAGGGCGGAAGTCATGCTGCCCGCGTAATCCACGTGGTTGTCCTTGATGAGGATCATGTCGTACAACCCCATGCGGTGGTTGACCCCGCCGCCGGCGCGTACCGCCCATTTTTCAAACGACCGCAAGCCCGGGGTGGTTTTTCTCGTGTCGAGGACCTTGGTGGGCGTGCCTGACAACACGTCCATCGCGCGTCGGGTCGTGGTGGCAACGCCACTCATGCGCTGCATGAAATTCAACGCCAGCCGCTCCGCAGCCAAAATGCTGCGCGCCTTTCCGTGAATGCGAATGACCACGTCCCCAAAAGCCACCGCCGCACCGTCCTCCACCCGAGCCTCAAAGGTCACCTCGGGGTCGACGAGGCGAAAGACTTCTCGGGCCACTTCAATGCCTGCCACAACCCCTTCTTCTTTGGCCAAAATGAACCCCTCGTGCTGAAGCTCCTCCGGGACACTGGACGCCGAAGTGCAATCTCCAGAACCCAAATCCTCGTCCAAGGCCCATTCGAGCATGCGCATCATGTGCTGATCCAACATGCTGCGAAGATACCCGCTCTAACTTTGCATCATGCAACTCAGTTTGATTGCCACCGGCACCACTTCACAACCTTGGGTCAAAGACGGCGTGGAGATGTACAACACGCGCCTTGCGAGGTACACCAAATACCAGTACCTCGAAACCCCCAACCTCAAGGGAAAGCACGCCAAGGCTGACCCCGCCCGAGTGATGAAAGAGGAGGCTGCCGTGGTCGACAAACACCTTCAAGGTGTCGACCACCTCATCCTCCTCGACGAACACGGCCCGCAAATGGGCTCCATCCAATTGGCCCACCACCTCCAGGGCCTCATGAATCGGGGGCTGCGTCACACCGCCTTCCTGATTGGCGGGCCGTACGGGTTTGACCCGAGCTTGCGGGAACGCGCGCACGGGACGTGGTCGCTGAGCAAGCTCACCTTCCCCCACGAGCTGATTCGGATTTGCGCGGCGGAGCAACTCTACCGCGCCCACACCATCCTCAAGGGCGAGCCCTACCACCATCCCTGATACGAAACAACGCGACCCGAGGGCCGCGTTGTTTGCGTTGCGTGAAGGCCGTCGCGTGTTCCGCGAGCTCGCTTACTCCGCGAGGACCGTCACCACGTTGTTCAAGACCTCCACGCTTCCGCCTTTGACGTCGAACGTTTGGTCTCCACCTGAGGTACGCACCACCACCTGACCCGCTTGAAGCGTCGTCACAAGGGCTGCGTGGTTGTTCATGATGCCCAAGCTTCCGTCCGACCCTGGCAAACCCACGTAAGTGGCTTCACCGGAGAAGAGTTTGGCGTCGGGAGTGAGAATGTCAACCGTCATGGCGCTTAGGCTTAGGCTTCCGCCAACATCTTTTCGCCGGCCTCAATCACCTCCTCGATGTTGCCCTTCAAGTTGAAGGCCGCTTCGGGGTACTGGTCGAGTTCGCCGTCCAAAATCATGTTGAAGCCCTTGATGGTGTCTTCGATCGGAACGAGGACGCCTTGGATGCCGGTGAATTGCTCGGCCACGTGGAAGGGCTGAGAAAGGAAACGGCTGATGCGACGTGCGCGGTTCACCGTCTGCTTGTCCTCTTCGCTCAATTCGTCCATTCCGAGGATGGCGATGATGTCTTGAAGTTCCTTGTAGCGCTGGAGCGTTTCCTTCACGCGCTCGGCCGTGTCGTAGTGCTCCTTGCCCACCACGTCGGGGGTCAAGATTCGGCTCGTGCTGTCGAGCGGGTCCACAGCGGGGTAGATGCCGAGAGAAGCAATCTTACGAGACAACACCGTCGTCGCGTCCAAGTGAGCAAACGTCGTGGCAGGTGCAGGGTCAGTCAAGTCATCCGCAGGGACGTAGACGGCCTGCACAGACGTAATAGAACCACGCTTCGTGGAGGTGATGCGCTCCTGCATCGCCCCCATTTCCGTCGCGAGCGTAGGTTGGTAACCCACAGCAGAAGGCATGCGACCGAGAAGTGCGGACACCTCGGATCCGGCCTGCGTGAAACGGAAGATGTTGTCAATGAAGAAGAGGATGTCACGGCCGCCACTCTGCTCGTCTCCGTCGCGGAAGTACTCCGCCACCGTCAACCCAGAGAGGGCCACACGTGCACGTGCCCCGGGAGGCTCATTCATTTGGCCAAACACCAACGTCGCCTGGCTCTTCTGGAGCTCCGTGTTGTCCACCTTGGTGAGGTCCCAACCGCCAGCTTCCATGCTTTCCACAAACGCCTCACCGTACTTGATGACGCCAGATTCAATCATCTCGCGCAACAAGTCGTTTCCTTCACGCGTGCGCTCTCCCACACCGGCAAACACCGAGATCCCTTCGTATCCCTTGGCGATGTTGTTGATGAGCTCCATGATCAAGACCGTCTTGCCCACACCAGCACCACCGAACAATCCAATCTTGCCACCCTTGGCGTAAGGCTCGATCAAGTCAATCACCTTGATGCCCGTAAACAAGACGTCGGTCGACGTGCTCAAGTCCTCGAACTTGGGAGGGGCTTGGTGGATGGAACGGCCCTCGCCAAACGAACGGCCTGTGATGCCGTCAATGGCTTGACCCACCACGTTGAAAAGGCCACCCTTGATGCCTTCACCCGTCGGCATCGTGATGCCCGTACCGGTCGCTTGAACCGCCATGCCACGGCTCAAACCCTCTGTCGCTTCCATCGAAATGGCGCGAACGGTGTCTTCACCGATGTGCTTTTGGGTTTCGAGAATCAAGTTGCCTTCAGCGCGCTCGACCACGAGGGCGTCGAGGATCTTGGGAAGAGCTACCCCTTGAGGGAAGCGGATGTCAACGACCGGGCCGATGACTTGGGCAATGGTTCCTTGTGTGGACATTGGTGTGGTTTACGTGTGAAATCGAGCACAAAAATAGTTCGTCCGCCTCGAAATTCCGCACCTAACTTTGCACAGTGCGAGTGCATCACCACGCATCCGATTTCCCAAGCGATTCCTCTGGCCAGCAACCCACCGTGTTGACGGTGGGAACCTTCGACGGTGTTCACGCCGGTCACCGGGCTGTGCTGCAGCAGCTGCGAGACGTTGCGGACCGTCACGACGCCTCGACTACCCTGCTCAGCTTCCACCCTCACCCCCGCACCGTGCTCGACCCCGAACATCACGGTTTGGAATTGCTCAACACGCTCGACGAACGTCTCGAATTGCTCGCGTCCGCGGGACTTGACCACGTCGTCCTGCACCCCTTTACCAAGGAACTCTCACAAATGACCCCGTGGGAATACGCCAAATCGTTGATGGGGGACTGCATTCAACCCGTCGCGGTGGTGATCGGGGACGACCACCGGTTTGGGCGCAACCGCGCTGGAGATTTCTCGACGCTCCAAACCCTTGGCGAGGCACTCGGCTTCGAAGTCGAGGCACTCGACGCGCACCGCGTCGAAAATGTCCGTGTCAGCTCAACCAAGGTCCGGGAAGCCCTGCGCCAAGGAAACGTCGAGGAAGCGAACAAGTGGCTCGGCGCCCCGTACCCCACCACGGGACGGGTGGTCCACGGCGACGCCGTCGGTCGTGAACTCGGGTTCCCGACCGCCAACCTCGAGCTCGACGAGCCGTTGAAGTTGCTGCCCGCTCGGGGCGTCTACGCAGTGTGGTGCCAAACCCCGGACGGGCAATGGCGACCCGCCATGGCCAACGTCGGAACGCGACCGACTTTGCACGAAGACGCCCGGTCGACCCTCGAGGTGCACGTCCTCGACGCCGAAGGCGATTGGTACGAAAACACCCTTCACGTGCGTTGGATGCATTGGATGCGCGGCGAAGTCAAATTCCCCTCGAGGGACGACCTCCGGGCGGCCCTCCAGGCCGACCGGGAGCGGGCACTGTCCCTCCTTGCCGGACAGGTTCTTCCATAAAGCGTAGAATTTGGCCGTTGAGTGCGAACTTTGGAGGACCATGACTCGCTTTTCACTTCTCACCTTTCCAACGCAGTTTTCGACCTGGCCGCGCGCCGCGTTGAGTGCCGCGGCGATCTTACTTCTTGCCAGCTCGTGCTTCTC
>JBDQOS010000279.1:0-15998 GCA_040261075.1 Flavobacteriales bacterium | reverse complement strand
GGGTACGTGGTTCGCTTGAAGGTGCTCGCGCTGGGCCCTGAGGTAGCTCCACTTGAGGCGCATGAGGTTAGCGGTTCGACGAGGCGTGAGCCCGTTGAGACGCCTCATTCGATCCTGTGCAGTTGCCCACCTTCCCATGGCCCAAAGGTACGTTTCGCGCTACCTTCGCCGGGATGATTCGAATTGGCAACACGCTGCTCAGCGAAGACCTGTTTGACGAACATTTCGCCTGCGACCTCGCGGCCTGCAAAGGGGCGTGTTGCGTCGAGGGCGACAGCGGGGCGCCGCTCACGCATGCGGAAGTGGGCCAGCTTGAGCGGGCTTGGGAACACGTGGCCCCGTTGCTTCCGGAATCCGGCCGGGCCGCCGTGGAAGAACAAGGGCTCGCGGTGAAGGACGCCGACGGCGATTTGGTCACCCCCTTGGTGAACGGAAAGGAATGCGCATTCACGGTGTTCGACGCCGACGGCACGGCCAAATGTGGGCTGGAAAAGGCCTATTTCGAAGGCAAAACCGAATGGCGCAAGCCGCTCAGCTGCCACCTGTACCCGATTCGGGCCAAGGAACTCATCGATTTTACGGCGCTTAACTACCACCGCTGGCCCATCTGCGAAGCGGCCCGTTTGTGCGGCAAGGCAGGCAAGGTGTCGGTGCTGGATTTTTGCAAGGACGCGCTGGTTCGGAAGATGGGGGAGGAGTGGTACGAAGAGGCGCAACAAGCCCAAACCTTATGGCGCTCCTCCAACCCTTCGTGACCTCGATTCAACCCGTTGCTCGACTCGTGGGGCGACTCTCGGCTTGGGCCGCGTTGGCGGTTCTGACCCTGCAGGGCACGGGGATGCTTGCCCAACCCGCTGAAGGGTGGGCGCCGGATCGCCATGCGGTGGTCCTCGGGGCCGATTCGGACCGCGTTTACGTGGCGTTGGGGGCGCCGGGTTTGTCGTTGGAAGACGCGATTCGCGACGCGTGGACGGTGCATTCGGCTCCGAGGATGGGCGGAGATTTGGTCGAAGAGCGGTTGCGGCCCCTGAACGTGGAGGCGTGGGTCAACTTGAACGGAATCCAGCACGTTGCCATGCACCCGAGCGGGAATTTGGCCCTGATTTCGGCGCGAAGGGAAGGGGGAGACCTGGATTTGTTTTTGTCGCATCGGCGTCCGAGCCGCGTTCCTGGGGGACGCGAAACGTGGACAGCGCCCTTGCCGCTCGACGGGTTGAACACCGAAGCGGACGAGGTCTTTCCTCACTGGGAAGGCCGGGACGTGGTTTTTTCTTCCAACCAAACCGGGAGCTTTCAACTTTACACCTCGCGAGCCGTGACCCAGTGGCTACGTGCCGAGGCACGCACCGACCTTCCCAACCTTCCCGAGGAAGTGCTTTCCGCCGTGACGGTAGGTCCGGGGTGGACGTGGGTTTCCAGACGAGGTTCTGCGGACGAGCACGTCGCCATTCATCGCGTTCAGGCGCCGGCCCCGGAGGCCGTGCTCGGGGCGGGGTGGTCCCTGTGCTTGCGAATCGGCGACCGCCCGGCCCAAGATCAAAGTATCGCCATCCGGGAAGTCGCCTCACGGAACGTGGTTCGGCACGTGAACACGGGTGCGGCAGGCTGCGCCTCGATCGGCGACTTGCCCTCGGATCGGGCCTGGACGGTGCAGTGGCTCCGCGGCTCGGCGCTCCCTTCGTCCAACGTGCGTGCCGTCGCCGAAATCCGCGCTCCCGACGGACGGGTTGTCCGGACTTACGAATTGCGGGCCGACCGGGGCTGGGAATTTGTGTTCTTGCCCCTCGACCCGGTCACGGAGATGCAGGACCGCCGAGGTCAGGACGGAAGCACTTGGCCCACGTCCACCCTCGCCATCCTCAGCTACGAACACGGCTCGCCCACCCCGACCCCCGACTCCTGGCGCACGTTCCTCACGTGGGCCAAAGGAATTCAGCAGTTCCCGGAACAGGGGTTCCTTCACGTCACCGGCCACACCGACGCGTCCGGCACGGACGACGTGAACGCCTCGCTGAGCCTCGCCCGCGCGGAGTACGTTGCCACGCAATGTCAAGCCCTTGCGAAATGGCCGGGGGAGCGCGTGGAAGTCAGGGCTTTGGGCAGCACACAACCCCTCGGCGGCGACCCGGCCCAAAACCGCCGCGTCGAGGTGCGTTGGGTCCCCGCAATGCAGTAATTTCGCGCCATGCTCATCAACGTCATGCGCGCCAAGCTGCACCGCCTTACCGTCACGCAGGCGGATTTGAACTACATCGGCAGCATCTCCCTCGACCCGGATCTCATTGAGGCGGCAGGCCTTGTGGAAGGAGAGCGCGTCCAAATCGTGAACATCAACAACGGCGAACGACTGGAGACCTACGTCATCACTGGCGAGCGGGGAACGGGCCAAGTTTGCCTCAACGGACCTGCAGCCCGTCGTGTTCAGCCCGGAGACGTGGTCATTGTCATCGCCTACGGCATGATGACGGTGGAGGAGGCCAAGTCGTTCCAACCCACCGTTCTCTTTCCGGACACGGCAACCAACCGCTTGACATGACCTTGCGCAAAGGGCTGACGTACCTCGTCTTTTTTGGCATCGGGCTCGGCCTTTTTTGGCTGGCGATGCAGGGAGTCGAGGACCCAGAAGCTCTGAAACGCGACATGCGTTCCGCCCAGTGGTGGGGCATCGCCACGTCGTTCGTCATGGGCTACCTCGCCATTGTGTCGCGAGGACTGCGTTGGAATTTGCTGCTGGCTCCCATGGGCCATCACCCCGCCCCGAGCCGCAGTGTGCACGCCGTGGCCTTCTCGTACTTCGCCAACGCCTTTGTGCCGCGATCTGGGGAGGTGGCTCGATGCGCGGCTTTGAACCAAACCGACGACATCCCCGTGGACCAATTGCTTGGCACGGTCATCACGGAACGGGTGGTGGACTTCGTTATGCTGTTTGGCCTCGTGGGGTTCGCCTTGTTCACCAACCTGAATGCGTTCCTTGAATTGATGGAAAAATCCCAGCTTCCCGCGACCACCACACTGGCTGTGGCGGCCGCGTTGGGAGTCGGAGGCTTGGTTGCGCTGTGGTGGCTCTCACGTCAGCACGGGCGGACCGGTTTGCTCGGCAAAATCGCGGGTTTCCTTCAAGGCATTGGCACGGGCATCCGGAGCGTGTTGGGCATGGAGAAGCGCGGGTTGTTTCTCGCCCATACCGTGTTTATCTGGGTCATGTACTTTCTGATGTCGTACGTGTTGTTCAAGGCCATTCCGGCCGTCAGCAGCATTGGATGGACGGACGCCGTCTTGGTGATGGTGGCCGGCGGCTTTGGCATGGTTTTGCCCGCGCCCGGAGGCATCGGGTCGTACCATTGGGCCGTGTCGCTGGGCTTCGCGGCTGTGGGCTTTGTGGGGGATGTAGGGTTTGCTGTGGCCAACGTGGTTTGGCTCACCCAAACCGCGATGATCGTCCTCACCGGCGGCCTCGGCTACGTCATGTTGTTCCTTCACCGCATGCGCCGTGGCTGACTCGCGCGTCGGCACCTTGCAAGCTGTCGCTTCCCGCGTCCTGGAATGGAAGGCGGAGGGGTTGAAAGTCGTGTTCACCAACGGGGTGTTTGACGTGCTTCACGTCGGGCACGTGGAAGTGCTTGAGCGGGCCGCGAAAGAAGGCGATCGCCTTGTCGTCGGGGTCAACGCCGATGCCAGCGTCAAGCGTCTCGGCAAGGGGGACGATCGTCCCATCCACGCTGAAGCCAATCGTGCCCGGCTGCTCGCTGCGCTCCGTTGCGTAGATGCGGTTGTGGTGTTCGAAGAAGACACGCCGCTCCGCGTGGTCAAGGCCTTGAAGCCAGACGTCCTGGTCAAGGGAGGGGATTACAATCCGGCATGCACGGACCCCAACGATTCGACTTACATGGTGGGAAGCGAGGAAGTGGCGTCTTGGGGAGGTCGGTCCGTTGCTGTTCCGCTCGTTCCCGGTCAAAGCACCACGGCCACCCTGAACAAGATCCGAACCTCCTAAGCGCACAAACGCCCGGCTCGTGGCCAGGCGTTCGAATGCGGTTGTGAGGGGCGTGCTTACACGTTTTCCTCTTCCAAGAATTTGGTGGTGAAGTCGCCGCCTCGGAAGCGCTGGTTGCGCATCAGCCTTTGGTGGAAGGGAATGGTGGTTTTCACCCCTTCGATGATGTACTCGTCCAAAGCACGCTGCATTTTGGTGATGGCCTCCTCGCGGGTCTGAGCCACGACAATCAGCTTGCTGATCATGCTGTCGTAGTGCGGAGGAATCATGTAACCGGCGTAGGCGTGGGTGTCCACCCGAACGCCGTGTCCGCCGGGAGCGTGGTAATCGGTGATGCGTCCGGGGCTAGGGGCCCAATTGCGGTCCGGGTCCTCCGCGTTGATGCGGCACTGGATGCTGTGCAGCTTGGGGTAGTGGTTGCGCCCGCTGATTTTCTCGCCCGCGGCCAACTTGATTTGTTCTTTGATCAAATCGTAGTCGATGACCTCTTCCGTGATGGTGTGCTCCACCTGGATCCGGGTATTCATCTCCATGAAGTAGAAGTTGCGGTCGGCATCCACAAGGAATTCCACCGTGCCTACGCCTTCGTACTTCACCGCTTCAGCGGCCTTGATGGCAGCCTCACCCATGGCGTCGCGTAGCTTGTCCGTCATGTAGGGCGATGGCGTCTCTTCGACCAATTTCTGGTGGCGGCGCTGGATGGAGCAGTCGCGTTCACTTAAGTGGCACGCCTTGCCGCGGTAGTCGGACGCGATTTGGATTTCAATGTGGCGAGGTTCCACCACAAATTTCTCCATGTACATCCCGTCGTTGCCAAACGCCGCTCCGGCTTCACGCCGAGTCTTTTCCCAGCCTTCGGCCAATTCTTCGTCGTTGTTGCACAGCTGCATCCCCTTGCCCCCTCCTCCGGCAGTGGCCTTGAGCATGATGGGGTAGCCAATCTCGTTGGCGCATTTCTTCGCCTCGTCGAAGTCGGCCAGAATGCCTTCGCTTCCGGGAATCGTTGGAACGCCAGCGGCTTTCATGGTGGCTTTGGCCGAAGCCTTGTCGCCCATGGCGTTGATCATTTCCGGGCTTGCACCAATGAACTTGATGTCGTTCTCGGCGCACACGCGGGAGAAGTTGGCGTTCTCAGACAAAAAGCCGTATCCCGGGTGAATGGCGTCCGCGTTGGTGATTTCCGCAGCGGCGATGATGTTGGGGATGTTCAGGTAGCTCTGCGCCGAGGGTGCAGGGCCAATGCACACCGCTTCGTCGGCGAAGCGGACATGCAAGCTGTCTCGGTCGGCCGTGGAATACACGGCAACGGTGGAAATGCCCATCTCACGGCACGTGCGAATCACGCGGAGCGCAATCTCTCCGCGGTTGGCGATCAAAATTTTCTTGAACATGCGGTCAGGGTCGATTCAGGTTCACGAAGGGTCGACAAGGAACAACGGTTGGTCGTATTCCACCGGAGAGTTGTCGTCCACCAGGACCTTGACAATCTTGCCTTGGACTTCCGATTCAATCTCGTTGAAGAGCTTCATCGCTTCGATCACGCACACGGTGTCGCCCGCTTTGATGACGTCTCCAACCTCAGCAAAAGTCGGTTTGTCTGGCGAGGGGCGGCGGTAGAACGTGCCAATCATGGGCGACTTGATTTCGATCAAGTTGCTGGCGTCTTCGGCAGGAGCCGCCGCGGGAGCGGCAGGCGCTGCGGGTGCCGCCGGAGCCGCGGCCACAGGGGCGGGAGCCGCCACGACGGCCTGAGGAACGGCAGCCGGAACCTGGATGGTTTGCACCATGGTTTCCTCTTTCTTGCCACGCCCCTTGGGCATTTCAGATTTGATGGTGAGTTTGAAATCTTTTTGTTCGATTTCCACCTCAGTGACGCCCGCACGGGCGACAAACTTGATAAGGTCTTGAATTTCCGTCAGTTTCATGTCGGAGAGGTTTTGCGGGGGAAAGGTAGTTCAGGGGCTGTGAATGAAGGTCAGTTTGAACCGTCGTAAGCCCATTTGACGTACACAGCTCCCCAGGTGAAGCCGCCTCCGAAGGCGGCCAAAATGAGGTTGTCGCCTCGTTTCAATTGCGACTCCCAATCGTGGAGGCACAGGGGAATGGTGGCGGCGGTCGTGTTGCCGTATTTCTGAATGTTGATCATGACCTTCTCGTGGGGAAGGCCGGTGCGACGCTGGGTCGCGTCGATGATGCGCAGGTTGGCTTGGTGCGGCACGAGCCACGCCACGTCGTCTGCCGTGAGGCCATTGCGCTCCATGACTTCGTAGCTGACGTCCGCCATGCTCGTGACGGCTGCCTTGAAGACGGGTTGTCCGTCTTGGTAAATGAAGTGCTGCTTCGCGTCCACCGTTTCGTGGCTGGCCGGACGCAACGAACCGCCGGCTGGCATGCACAAGAAGTTGCCGCCGGCTCCGTTCGAGTGAAGTTTGGCGTCCAGGATGCCGCAGTCGCCTTCGTCCATTTGAAGGAGCACTGCGGCCGCACCGTCCCCAAACAACACGCACGTGGTGCGGTCGGTGTAGTCGATGATGGAGGACATCTTGTCGGCGCCGACGACGACGACGTTTTTCGCGTTTCCGCTTTCCACGAACTGGGCGCCCGTGTTCAGCGCAAACAAAAAGCCGCTGCACGCGGCACTGAGGTCAAACCCCCATGCTTTGGTCGCGCCCACCTTGTGGCCAATGAGGTTGGCCGTTGAGGGGAACAGCATGTCCGGGGTGACCGTCGCGCAGATGATGAGGTCAATGTCAGCGGGGTCGAGGCCCGATTTGGCGCAAAGCGATTTTACCGCTTCGGCTCCCATGTCTGAGGTGGCCTTGTCAGGGTCTTTCAAAATGCGTCGCTCCTCGATTCCGGTGCGCGTCCGGATCCATTCGTCGGAGGTGTCGACCATCTTTTCGAGGTCCGCGTTGGTGAGCTTGTCGTCGGGCAAATATCCGGCGACGCAGGTGATGGCAGCAGGCATGGGCTGAGAGTGAATAAGCGCCAAAGGTAGAAGGTGAAATCAGGCCATATGTCTGAAATGGGGCTGAGTCTTCAACGCGTGACGTGGAAAAGTCTCGACGTGAAAAAAGGATTCCGTTGGGAATCCTTTTTGCCAGGCCCGAAAGCCCGAGTCCAATGTCGCACTTCGGCTTACGCCTCTTCGCGCTCCATCACCACTTTGCCCTTGTAGTAGAGCTTGCCCTCGTGCCAGTGGGCGCGGTGGAACATGTGAGGTTGGCCTGTCGTTGGGCAGGTGCTCACGTTGGCCGCCGTCAGGGCGTCGTGGGTGCGGCGCTTGCGCGTACGCGTCTTGCTTTGCCGTCTCTTGGGATGTGCCATAGTGCGTTAGTTGTCGAGTCCTTTTAATGCTGCCCAGCGTGGGTCGATGTCCTGCGTGTCGTCTCCGTCTTCCGGCGAATCGTCGTGCCATTCGGTCATGTCCAAATCGCAGTCCTCTTCGTTTTCATGGATGGTGCGGGTGGGTTTGGCCAAATGAACCAGCTCGAAGATGGCGTCTGCCACGTTCAGTTGGTACTCGTTCGAACCAAGGATCCACAACTCGTCGTCGTACGCAGTCTCGTCGCCAAAGCGAATCGACACGCGCTCGCTCCCGGTCAGGGGAACGGTGACGTCGTCCAAACAACGGTCGCAAGGCGCCGTCATTTCCGCATCCAAGGTCAGGCGAAGGGTCATCGTGGTGTCGAGTTTGTCCAACTCCACGCGCACTTCTCCGTGAACTTGATCCACGTCGGAATGGGGGAAACACGCAAAGAACTCCGGGTCCACACGCATCTGGAATTCATGTTTTCCAGGCTTCAAACCCACAAAAGGGATGCGGTAATCGGCCAACAAATCCATGTCCTCCAGATTTTGGGGAGTGCAAAGGTAGCGAAAGCGGTCGGAATTGCCAACCTGCGAGGCTTCGGATTTTGACGGACTCCCTGTTGGGTCACCGACGCAAGCGGTACTCGGGCTTCGGAGGGGTGATTTCGAGCGGATTGGATGCGATTTCGCGGTGCTCAATGCGATTCCACCGCACGTCGCAGGCGAGTCGAAGGGCTTCGCGGAACGAGTCGCCGTTCGCTTGGCCTTGGCCAGCGATGTCAAATCCGGTACCGTGGTCGGGGCTGGTGCGCACGACGGGCAGGCCAGCTGTGAAATTGACCCCGCGCCCAAAGCTCAGGGCTTTGAACGGGGCGAGGCCCTGATCGTGGTACATGGCCAGCACACCGTCAAATTTCCGGAACGCACCTGAGCCGAAGAAGCCGTCCGCAGCGTACGGACCGTGCGCCGAAATGCCTTGTTCGGCCGCCTTTTGAATGGCCGGTGCGAGGATGCGTTTTTCTTCGTCGCCCATCATCCCGTTGTCTCCGGCATGGGGATTCAACCCAAGCACAGCGATTCGCGGGCTCGGCAAGCCGAAGTCCTTGATCAAGCTGTCGTTCATGAGCGTCAGCTTGTTCACGATGGCCTCGACGGAGAGGTTGCTCGCGACGTCTTTCAAAGCAACGTGCCCGGTAACCATGCCAATGCGAAGCCCGTCGCAGCACAGCAACATCAACACGTCCTTGACACCTGCCTCGCTTGCGAGGTATTCGGTGTGGCCTGGAAAGGCAAAGCCGGCTTGGCGGATGGTGTCTTTGTTGATGGGGGCGGTGACGAGGACGTCCACGGCGGTTTTGGCCAAGTGCCCGACCGCCATTTCGAGGCTCTTCATGGCGACAGCTCCCGCCTCTTTGCTGGCTTCGCCTGGCGCGTGCTCAAACTCGTCTGCTTCAAAGGTGACGAGGTTAATTTGGCCGGATTTGGCGGACTTGGCGTCGTCCACCTCGCTCCAAACCACGTTGGTGAACGCCGCTTCGGCGAGAACACGCGGGGCGAACACCACGGCAATCATGCTCGACAAGCTTCGCTCGTCAGACAATGCGTTGGCCAGGGCTTCCAACCCGATGCCGTTGGGGTCTCCGCAGGAAATGCCGACCTTGATTTTGGAATTCTTGTGGCTCATGAGGTGGGTCCAAAGGTAGCGACGAGTACCTTGGTCTTCCCATGCTCCTGTCCTTAAATCGGTACAAAGTGCGCAAGCGCATTCTCGGATGGATGCTCGCTTTGGGGCTTGGGCTTTGGGGTGTTGGAGAGGCCAACGCCACCCACAACCGGGCAGGCGAGATCACGTACACCCACGTTCAGGGATTGACTTACGAAGTTGTTATCACGACGTACACCAAGGCCAGTGCGCTGGCGGACCGGCCATGGCTTTTTTTGACTTGGGGCGACGAAGGAGATGGGCCGCTCGACAGTTTGGAGCGTGAACTTCCGGTGGTGGTTCTGCCCGGGGACATCCAAAAGAACGTCTACCGCGGAACCCACACGTACGGCGGGCCGGGGATCTATCCGTTGACCGTGGAAGACCCCAACCGGAACGAGGGGGTGCTGAACATGACCGGTTCAGTCGACACGCCGTTTGCCATTCAGTCGCTGCTGATCATCGATCCGCAGGCAGGGCACAACAACAGCGTGCAGCTTTTGAATCCGGCCACGGAAAACGCGTGCCTGAATCAGCCCTGGGTGCACAACCCGGCGGCGCACGACCCGGACGGAGATGTCTTGACGTACAGCTTGGTGCCGTGCCGGGGGTTTGACGGCGAGTTCATCCCGACCTACGTGTTTCCCGACGAAGTCAGCGGAGCGCCAGATGTCTTCACAGTGGATCCGGCCACCGGGGACGTGACGTGGGAGACACCTCAATTGGCCGGGGAGTACAACGTCGCCATTCGCATCGAAGAGTGGCGCGAGGTGGGCGGCGTGCTGAGGAAGGTGGGCGAGGTCATCCGCGACCTCCAAATCGACGTCCAGCTCTGCGCCAACCAGGCCCCCGAATGGGCGGTCATGGCGGACACGTGTGTCCTGGCTGGAGAATCCTTGACTTTCACCGTGTTCGCCTCGGACCCCGACGGGGACGCGTTGAGCTTGTCCGCCGTGGGGGGCGCCCTGAGCGAAGTGCCGCACCCAGCCCAATTCAGCCCGGCCGGAAGCGGCACGGGGGTGTTTGCCTGGTCGCCGGAGTGCGCCGAGGTGCGCGCGGAGCCCTACCAAGTGGTGTTCAAGGCCCAAGATTTGGGCAACGCCGTCCCCTTGATTGACATTGAGACACGCCAAATCACGGTGGTCTCACCTCCTGTCACGGGCTTGGCTGCAGAGCCGTTGGGCTACACCGTGGCGGTGACGTGGACGCCGAACGAGTGCGCCGACGATTTGGCCACCCCCCAACAAGTTCAAGGGGCCGGCTACGACATCTACCGGCGCTTGCAAGAGGACGAAACGGATTGGGAACCGGGGCTGTGCGAGACGGGTGTTCCCGAGGGCGTGGGATACAGCTTGGTCGGCACGGCAGAAGACCTTGGCAACGTGGGGTGGCTGGACGAGTCGGGTCTGAGCTTTGGGGTGACGTACTGCTACCGGGTGGTCACGCGCTACGGCGACGGCGCGTTGTCGTTGGCGAGCGACGAGGTTTGTGGTCGAATCCGAAAGGACGTTCCCGTGATGACGCGGGCTTCAGTCGCCTCCACCGGACCGGCCGACTCGGTTCGGGTGGGGTGGTCGCCGCCGACGGAATTGGACACTGTCGCGTTTCCTGGGCCCTACCGGTACGAGTTGCGTGGCGCTGCTGTAGACGGAACCAACGAGGAGGGAGAAGTGGTTTGGGCTTCAGATCTCTCCGCGGAATTGACGGCACTTGACACGGCGGTTTGGGTGACGGCACTCGACACGGAAAGCCACGCGTGGTCGTGGGAGATTCACTTGTTCAGTGCCGGCGAATTGGTAGGAGTTCCTCCTTCGGCAACCACGCCGTGGCTTCGCTTGACTCCCGACGACAACCGCCTTCGCATTGACGTGCAGCAGGGTGTTCCCTGGTTGGTTTCCCAGTACGTGGTGGAACGGCAGATTCCGACGGGTGGAGAGTACGTGGTGTTGGACACTTTGGACGTGCCGATGTTTGTCGACACAGGCTTGGTGAACGGGGCGTCGTACTGTTACCGCGTGACCACGGTCGGAGCCTACGACGACCCGTCTACAGAATCGCCCCTCGAAAACGTGAGTCAGGAGGCCTGCGGGCGCCCCTTCGACTACACACGCCCGTGCGCCTTGGGCCTCGAGGTGTCTGCTTCGTGCGAGGTGGAGCGTGACACGTTGCGTTGGAGCCGCCCGGATTCCTGCACCTCCGACGACATTGTGGGGTACCGGATTTACTGGGCGCCGTTCTTGGGGGATTCCCTGACGGTGTGGCGTGATGTAGACGACCCCGAGGCGACTTCGGCGGTGTTCAACGAAGACGACGTTTATGGCACGATTGCGGGATGTTTTTTGGTCACGGCCTTGGACAGCCTCATGCCTGGACCCGACGGGGAGTTGAGGCGAAACGAAGGCTGGGCAGGAGACACCGTGTGCGTCGACAATTGCCCGTTCTACTTCTTGCCCAACGTGTTCAGCCCCAACAACGACAGTTCCAACGACGTGTTTGAAGCCTTCCCATGGAAGTTTGTGGACAGCGTCAACGTGGTCATCCACAACCGGTGGGGCGAAGCGGTGTTCTCCACGAACAACCCGGACATTCGATGGGACGGAACCTACCTTGGCACGGGGCAACGCTTGCCTGACGGGGTGTATTTCTATTCTGCCACGGTGTTCACCCGCCGCTTGGAAGGCATTGTTCCTGAACAATTCTCAGGGCAGCTGCATTTGGTTTCTGGGCGAGCCGGAACGACCGATTGAGCCCTCAACACACGCCGTAAGTTTGTCCCATGTTCACAGGAATCATCGAAGCGCAAGGAGAATTGGTGGGGGTCCGCCATGAAGGCACCAACGTGCACCTGGACGTGCGTGCGCCGTTCACCCCGGAGCTTCAGGTCGACCAAAGCGTGGCCCACGACGGGGTGTGCCTCACCGTGGTGGCACTGAATGAGGACGTGTACACCGTCACGGCCATTGAGGAAACCTTGGCCAAAACGCACCTAGGATCCTGCAAAATCGGACACGTCTTCAACCTCGAACGTTGCGCCGTGGTTGGGGACCGAATTGACGGTCACGTCGTGCAAGGTCACGTCGACACGACAGGGAGTTTGGCGTCCGTGGACGAGCGCGACGGGAGCTGGGTGCTGACTGTGGAACACCCAGTCGGGCCGGAATGGATGACCGTCCCCAAAGGAAGCATTGCCTTGAGCGGCATCAGTTTGACGGTGGTGGACAGCGCACCCGGACGCTTCACTGTGGCCATCATTCCCTACACTTGGGAACACACCAACCTTCATCGCACCCCGTTGGGCGCACCCATGAATTTGGAGTTCGACGTGATGGGGAAATACGTAGCGCGCTTGCTGGATGCCCAGCTCAAAGCTCGGGGCGTGGGCGGAGCGTGAAGTTTTGGCCGAGGTACACGCGACGGACGGTTTCGTCCGCGGCAAGTTCCTCCGCCGTGCCCTCCTTCAGAATTTTTCCTTCGAACAAAAGGTAAGCGCGGTCGGTGATGTGAAGTGTTTCTTGGACGTTGTGGTCGGTGATGAGCACACCGATTCCTTTTCGACGAAGTTGGTCGACGATGCGCTGAATGTCCTCCACAGCAATGGGGTCGACACCGGCAAACGGTTCGTCGAGCAGGATGAAGGCGGGGCTGGAGGCCAGGGCGCGTGCGATTTCTGTTCGTCGACGTTCGCCCCCAGAGAGGACGTCACCAGGGCTCTTGCGAACGGCCTGCAAGTTGAATTCGTTCAGCAACGCCTCCAGGCGCGTCGCAGCCTCGTCTCTGCGGAGTCCTTGAAGTTCCAAAATGGCCGCCACGTTGTCTTCCACGCTGAGTTTGCGGAACACGCTCGGCTCTTGGGGGAGGTAGCCAATGCCCTTTTGGGCCCGGAGGTACATGGGGTCGGAGGTGACCTCGTCTTTGCCGAGATGGACCTGCCCGCCGTCCGGTTTCACCAACCCCACCACCGCGTAGAAGCTCGTGGTCTTTCCGGCGCCGTTGGGTCCTAGCAAACCCACGACCTCCCCCGGAGCCACACGAAACGAAACGTGGTCCACCACGGTGCGTTTGCCGTAGGTCTTGACGAGGTTGGTGGCGACGAGGTCCGATGACATGGGCGCAAGTTCGGTCAAAGTTCCACTCCGACGCCCACGCGCACGCCCCAGGCTTCACGCATGCCAGGCTGCGTTTCCGTCAAGCGACGGTGAACGTCCACGCGCAAGACGCGAAAGATGTTTTCGATTCCGACTACGCCTTCGGCGTACCACCCGTTTAGTCCCGAAGTGGTGGAAGGCATGGCCGTAATGGTTTCGTGCCGAGTGTCCCACGAACTGTGCACCCCCTTGATGCCGACCACCTCGCGGAGGTGCAGGCGTCTCACAATCGGAAGTCGGCCGAGCACAACGCCCTCGCCATGCCATTCCAACGAACCTCGCGTCCACCGGTCGCTGGCAAATTCCATGAAGCGAAGCAAGTTGAAGGCCCCGTTGATGCTGAGCGACGTTTCGTTGGCGGGTTGAAGTTCCGTGAGCACGACGGGAGCGCGTCCCGTGTACAACCCGGCTTGCCCCCACCAATCAATCCGACCCAGGGGTCCGAGGCGTCGGGTTCCTTCTGCGTCCAAAGTCCAGCGCTGGTAAGTGAATTCACTGCCCACGACCCCGGGCAATCCCAATGTGACGGTGCCGGTCAGCACCGGCCATTTGGATCCGAGGCTGATTCGTTCGAAGGCTCCAGACACGAATTTCTCGTTTCGGGCGTAGCGCGTTTGCAACGTGAGTTCGGCTGTGACGAGCGGCGAAGTGCCGGTGGTGTCGCTTTCCCGAACGAACAGCACTTCGCCCCGAGGGGCCACGCTTCGGTGGCGAAATTCGACCGACTGCCCCCATCCGGAACCGAATTCGTGCAGCATGCTGATTTCGGTGCGGGTGATTTCGCTCAGGCGCGTTTGGTCGTTGAGTTGAAGTGCGCTGTTCAGTCCGTTGCCTTGGTCAAAGAACCCCATCATGCCCAGTTGGTCGATGTCGCGGGTGTGCTCTGCGAAGATTTCGGTGCGCGGGGATTTGCGCAGGATCCATTCGGCCGAGGCGCCGTATTTCCAGCGCCGATCGAGGGTCCCGTACGCAGCAAACGTGCGGAGCCAGATCTTGCGAGAGAAGTCGTTGCTCGTTTGGACGCCCAAACTGAAGCGCTCCCCTTCCACGAAGTTTCGGCTGAACGCCCGGAAATAGGGCCCGAATTCAACCGGGCCTTTGACCACGTATCCGGTGCCGGCAAGCATCAAAAACCCTTCGAGGAACTTGTACTGCCGCATGCTTTGGACGGTGTCCACCATCCAGTATGTGCGCGAAGCGCGTGGGGTCAAGGGCTCCGCACGCACCGACTTCCATTCCTGTTCAAGCACGTCGTTGGAGCCCTTGGCAAAGCTGATGTCACGCGCGCTCGACCACGACGAATCGGGCCACGAGTCGGCCAGTTCAAAATTGGTGTGCACCACGGTTTGGTGGCTGTAGATGCCCATGCCTCCCTCGCGCAGACTGACGTCGGCAAGGTTTTCCTCGCGCCCGAGCACCCACCGTCCTTCGTGCAACTCGTAGGTCTGCGCCCAGGAATAATTTCGGACGAAGTTGACGTTGGCTCCTTCGCTGATTTTGGCCTCCACGTGACGCAGGCCGAGGGTGAGCGTGTCGATCCACATCTCTCCTTCAAACGTCAGTTCGCCACGTCGGCGTGGAACAAACGCAAGGTGGAAGCACGGGCGATTTCCGTGGTCGAGCGTGTCGAGGATGTAGTAGCGGTAGTGCACGTTGCCGCGGTCGTGAAGCGGGCTGGTGAACGCGCGGTCGAGCAACAGCATTTGGTTCTCGTAGAGGTTGATGTCCAAAAACTCGGACTGCACGCTCGACGTGTTCTCCCCGTTTTTCATCCACGTGGCGCGCGCCGCTTCGATGCGCTTTTCGCGTCGCCGCCCTTCGGTGCGAAGCGTTCCCGCCACTTCCGTGACGAACAGAGGGAGGGAGACGCGGCTTTGGGACGAGTCGAGGTGGTCCCAGACCCACGCGAACGGACCCCAAAACCTGCGCTCTGGCCACCGTTCCGGATAGTCGTTGATCGCCACTTCTTGGACGTCGTAGAAGTCGTGCTTCAGGGCGGCGATGCGTCCGGGGTCGTTGCGGGGCTTGGCCTCGGCCACGCGCTGCATCAGCGGTTTGGCAGGGTTCACCGCCTTCTTGTCGGGCCGGACCACCGCTGCCTCGAGGTCCACGCTTCGCGCTTCGAGGGCCACGTTGATGACCTGGGGAACCCCGCGCTGCAGTGGAATGCTCTGGGCTTGGTAACCCAGGGTTGAAAACACGGCACGCGTCACGCGCTCGTCCCCGGCGTCCAGCGCGTAACGTCCCTCCAAGTCCGTCATTGTGCCGAGGTTGGTGCCTGCAAAGCTGACGTTGACGAAGGGCAAGGCGACCCCCGATTCGCCGTCAAAAACGCGGCCTGAGATGGAGGTTTGGGCCGCTACGACCCCCCAAGAAACCCACGCCAGACAGAAGAGGAAAACGCGCATCAGCGGGCTCGGCGTTTGTCTTGACGACGGGCGATCCAAATGCCCATTTCGTAGAGGAACAAAACGGGGAGGGAGACCAAGATTTGGCTCGTCACGTCGGGCGGCGTGATGACCGCAGAAAGGGCCAAAATTGCCACAAGCGCGTGGCGGCGGTACGACTTCAACATGGGCGCGGTCACCAGCCCCGCTTTGCTCAGGAAGTACACGAGCACGGGAAGCTGGAAGACCAACCCGGCGGCGAGCGTGATGCTCGCTACGGTTTTGACGTAGCTCATCACAGCGATCCGCGAGGCGACGTCGCCCAATTCGTAGTTGCCGAGGAATTGAAGGCTCAGGGGGGCGATGAGGTAGTACCCGAATCCAACGCCGGCCAGGAAAAGCACCGACGAGGCGAGCCCCGCTCCGCGAGCCGCTTGGCGCTCCGCGGACTTCAAGGC
>JBDQOS010000278.1:0-6213 GCA_040261075.1 Flavobacteriales bacterium | reverse complement strand
TGGAGGCACTGAAGCCGACGTTGTTGGTGGGTGCCAGCGGATCGTTCGACACGATCGCGGACCTTGTGGGAACCCGCACCCGCACCGAGCGTCCGGACCACGCCCAATCCCCCGAACCCCACCCCGTCACCGACCCGGTGCCGATGAGGGACTGGGAAGAGGTGGCGCGCCAGTTGATCGAGTGCGACGTGCACCACCGTACCGCCATGCCCGGGATGGATCCGGCACGCGTCGACCTGATGCCGTTCAGCGCTGGACTCATTCAGTGGGTCTTGGAGCAGGGGACTGTGACGCGAATGTGCCGGGCACCTTACGCGTTGCGCGAAGGCGTGCTGTCCCGCATTGAACGCGCCTTGCCCTTGCTTCCAGAATTGTAAGTGCGTTTGGCACCATCTTTGGACTGACGCACCAACCTCCCAACCATGGCACACCTCCTTCTCATCGACGACGAAGCGCCCATTCGGGCCAGCCTGCGCGAAATTCTCGAATACGAAGGGCACAAGGTGTCGGAAGCGGGCACGGGAATGGACGGAATTCTCGCGGCCACCAAGACGGCGTACGACGCCATTTTCTGCGACGTGAAGATGCCCCAAATGGACGGGCTGGACGTCCTGGACATGCTTGCGAAGAAAAACGTCGCCACGCCGGTCATCATGATTTCAGGCCACGGCACGGTCGAAACGGCTGTGGAGGCGCTGAAGAAGGGGGCGTACGACTTCATCCAAAAGCCCCTCGACCTCAACCGTGTGCTCGTCACCCTGCGCAACGTCCTCGAACGGGAAGCCCTCGTCGAGACAACCAAAGTGCTGACCAAGAAAGTCCACACCTCGCAGTCCCACCACATTGTGGGCGAGTCTGACGGCATCCAGCACATCTTGGGCATGGTCCAAACCGTGGCGCCCACCGACGCCCGCGTGCTGATCACCGGCGCAAACGGATCGGGGAAGGAACTCGTCGCCCGCCAAATCCACAACGGATCGACGCGCGCGGCCGGACCCTTCGTGGAAGTCAACTGCGCGGCCATTCCGTCCGAGTTGATCGAAAGCGAGCTGTTTGGGCACGAGAAGGGGGCCTTCACCAGCGCGGTCTCGCAACGCAAAGGCAAGTTTGAGCAGGCCCAGGGCGGCACCTTGTTTCTCGACGAAGTCGGGGACATGAGCGCGTCGGCCCAAGCGAAAGTGTTGCGGGCGCTTCAGGAGAACAAGATTTCTCGGGTGGGCAGCGACAAAGACATTTCCGTCGACGTTCGCGTCCTCGCGGCGACCAACAAGGACCTCAAAGCAGCCATTGCCAGCGGTGAATTTCGCGAGGACTTGTACCACCGCCTTGCCGTTGTTCCGATGCACGTGCCGTCCTTGGCGGAGCGCGCCTCCGACATTCCGCTGCTTGTGGACCACTTCCTCGAAGTCCTTTGTTCGCAGTCGGGACGCGCCGTCCCCCGGGTCACCAAGGAGGCGCTTCAGGCCCTTCAAAAGGCGCCGTGGACTGGAAACGTGCGAGAGCTGCGCAACGCCGTGGAACGCCTCTTGATTTTCTGTCCGGCAGAGGGCCAAATTGACGCCACCCTGTTGGCCAAATACGGGCACCTCGGCGCGTAACTCGGGGCTTCAGGTGCAACCGGCGTCGTAAATTATATGTGGCGTTTGTTGATTTTCAGCGAGATGGAGGCAACCCTCGGAAAAGGTGTCCGTCTTACACGCGAAAAACCGTAGTCATGGAAATGTTTGAATCCCTGCAATTGGACGGCGGAGTCGCGCTCGGCGCCCTGTTCATGACGCTCATCGCCCTTGCGGGCAACTGGCGACTGTTTGTGAAATGCAACCAACCCGGTTGGGCTGTCGTCGTACCTGGTTACAATGTCGTTGTGGCGATGCGCATCATTGGGCGTCCCGCATGGCACGCGCTCTACTTCCTGATTCCCGGTTTCAACTTGTACTTCTTCTTTCGGACCATTCTTGAGTTGGCCAACACGTTCGGGAAGGAATCCACCTTGGATTACGTGCTCGCGTGCGTGTTCAACGTGTTCTACATCCTCAACTTGGGATTGAGTGAAGAAGAAGGGTACCGAGGACCGGTTTACGGCGTACTTGCTTCAAACGAAGACAGCCGCGCTTCAACCATGGCTGTAGCTTAATTGCGGTCAAACCCACTCCTTCATTGCGAAGGATTCAAAAAGGGGCGCCATTCGGCGCCCCTTTTTGTTTGTTGATTCAAGCCGATTTTTCGAGAGAAATCACGCCTGCAGCTTGGCCAGGGCGCCGTCAATGGCAGCCTGCAAGCCGTCGGCGTTTTTGCCACCGGCCGTGGCGAAGAACGCTTGTCCGCCTCCCCCGCCCCCGATGTGGGGGGCCAATTCACGCACGAGGTTGCCGGCATGAAGGCCGTGCGATTCGACCACGTCGTCGCTGATGGCAATGGACAAAGTGATTTTGCCTCCAGCGCTACTCCCAAACACCCCAAAGAACGGCGCCTGCTCTGCCTTGAGCTGGAACGCCAGGTCCTTGATGTTTTTCGCATCGAGGTCAAGGACCGCCCCCACGACGTGGATGCCGTTGAGGGTTTGCATTCCGGAGATCAAATCCCCTTTGACGTTGCCTGCGGCTTCGCGTTGGAAGGCTTCGATGTCTTTGGACATCTTGGTGTTGGCCTTCAGCAAGTCGTCGATGGCCTGGGCGGGGTCGGCCGCGCCTTTGAGAAGGCTTCGAATGTGCGCGAGTTGGTCGCGCTCGGCGCGTTGCGCTTGCATGGCCGCGTCACCTGTGAGGGCTTCGATGCGGCGGATGCCGGCGGCGACGGCGCCTTCACTTTCAATGCGGAAGGGGCCGATGGCGCCGGTGGCTGGAACGTGAATGCCTCCGCAAAGTTCCTTGGACGAGCCAAACTCGATCATCCGCACCGTGTCCCCGTACTTCTCGCCGAAGAGCATCATGGCCCCGGCTGCTTGGGCGTCCTCGATCGCCATGGCCCGGTGTTCTTCGCACGCGTGGTTTGCGAGGATGCGACCTTGGACGAGGGCTTCGATTTGGGCGATTTCTTCGTCGGTGACTTTCTGGAAGTGGGAGAAGTCGAAGCGAAGCCCGTCGGGCTTGACGAGCGAACCCTTCTGTTCGACGTGTGTCCCCAACACCTCGCGCAACGCTTCGTGAAGAAGGTGCGTTGCGCTGTGGTTTCGCGCACTTGCCGCACGTCGCGTCGTGTCCACACGAGCCTCAAAGGACTTGCCCTCCGGAACGCGGTCCAAGACGTGCACGATGAGGTTGTTTTCCTTTTTCGTGTCGAGAACCTTGTAGGCGGTGCCGGAGTCGGACACCAACGTTCCGCTGTCGCCCACTTGTCCACCTCCTTCAGGGTAGAAGGGCGAGCGGTCGAAGACGGCTTGCACAAAGCTCTTTTTCTTGGCGGTGACCTCGCGGTAACGCAGCAGGGTCACCGTGGCTTCGGTGGCGTCGTAGCCAATGAATTCGGTGGGACCGTCGCTCTCGGCGACAACTTTCCAATCGTCGGCCGTGATTTTGCCTGCCTCGCGGGAGCGGTTCTTTTGGGCGTCGAGAAGGGCCTGGAATCCCGCCTCATCTACTTTGAGCTTTTGCTCGCTCGCAATCAAGGCAGTCAGGTCGACTGGAAACCCAAACGTGTCGTACAACTCAAAGACCACGTCGCCAGTCAATTCGTCGCCAGTGGTCATGACCGACGTTGCGGCAACCAAGCGGTCCATGCCGGAGGCCAGCGTCCGCAAGAAGCTTTGCTCTTCCTGCTCGATGACTTGTTCAATCAGGCCGCGCTGGGCTTTGATCTCAGGAAAGGTGTCCGACATCTGGGCGTCGAGCACCGCCACGAGTTGGTGAATGAACGGCTCGTTCATGCCGAGGAAGGAAGAGCCGTAACGCACCGCGCGCCTCAGGATGCGTCGGATGACGTATCCGGCTCCCGTGTTGGACGGCAACTGGCCGTCGGCAATGGAGAAGGCCACGGCACGCACGTGGTCGGCGATGACGCGGAAGGCAATGGCTTCCTGGCTGTCGTCCTTGGGGTAGGGCTTTCCGCACGCCTTCGAAATGGCGTCGAGAAGCGGCGTGAAGATGTCGGTGTCGTAGTTGGACGTGACGCCCTGCATGGCCATGGCGAGGCGCTCAAATCCCATCCCGGTGTCGATGTGCTTGTTGGGCAGGGGCACCAAGGAGCCGTCCGACATGCGGTTGAACTCCATGAAGACGAGGTTCCAAATCTCGATGACCTGCGGGTGGTCCTGGTTGACCATGTCGCGGCCGTCGACCTTGGCCCGATCCTCGTCGCTGCGCAAGTCGATGTGGATTTCGGAACACGGTCCGCACGGACCGGTCTCGCCCATTTCCCAGAAGTTGTCCTTCTTGCTCGCGTCGAGGATTCGGTCTTCGGGCACGTGGTTGCGCCATTGGGCGCGGGCTTCGTCGTCGGCCGGGAGCCCGTCGCCTTCGTCCCCGCCGAAGACGGTCACGTACAGGCGATCCTTTTCGAGCCCGTAGCGGTCGGTCAGAAGTTCCCAAGCCCAGTCGATGGCTTCCACCTTGAAGTAGTCCCCAAACGACCAGTTGCCGAGCATTTCAAACAAGGTGTGGTGGTAGGTGTCCACGCCCACCTCCTCGAGGTCGTTGTGCTTGCCGCTGACGCGCAGGCATTTTTGGGTGTCCGCAATCCGCGCATGTTCCACAGGTTGGTTTCCGAGGAACAAATCCTTGAACGGATTCATCCCGGCGTTGATGAACATCAAGGTGGGGTCGTCTTTCACCACCATCGGCGCCGAGGGCACGATTTGGTGTCCCTTTTCCTCAAAAAAGTCCAAAAAAGTCTGTCGAATGCGGCGTGATTCCATGGGATTCCGAATTGCAGCGTGAAAGTACGGCACACATTCCACGAAAGAATCACGACCTTTGCACTTCCATGAAGTGGACCCGGAGAAGATTCAACCCCAACACCTTGCGCGTGGAGCAGGTGCCGCTGACCCGACAGGAGATCCTTCGGAGCGTCGCGTTGCGCGTGTTTTGGGTAGGGGCGATTGGAGCTTCAAGCGTGTGGTTGTTTGACCAGGTGTTCCAATCTCCTGCGGACCGAGCCCGGGATCGGGAGATTGCCTTCTTGGAACGCCAATTGAAGGACATGAGGTCGGAAGTTGAGACGATGGAAGCTGGGCTGTCCTCCATGGCCATGCGGGACGACGCGGTGTACCGAACCTTGCTGGGAGTGCAGCCGGTTCCGGATCATTTGCGCAATCCAGGGGTGGGAGGAACCGACCGATACGCGGACGTCCGGGGGCACGTTCACTCGGAAGAAGTCGCAGACTTGAAGGGGCGCATTGCCGCCCTTCAGCGTTCGATGGTGACCCAGTCCAAGTCGTTGGACGAGGTCACGGCCATGGCGCTCGAATACGAGGATCGCCTCGAGTCCATCCCCGCCATCCAACCCATCCGCAACGACGACCTGAACCGCATGGCGGGCGGATGGGGGTACCGCATCCACCCCATCTACAAGGTGCGCAAATTCCACTACGGAATGGATTTCAGTGCGCCGGAAGGGACGGAGATTTTTGCCACGGGGGACGGCGTGGTGGTCAAGGTGAAGCGCCTTTACAACGGGTACGGACGGCACGTGGTCATCCGCCACGGGTTTGGGTACGAGACCATGTATGCCCACATGAGCAAGTCGCTTGTCAGGAAGGGGGACCGTGTGAAGCGCGGTCAAGTCATCGGGTTGGTGGGAAGCACGGGTACGTCCACCAGCGCCCACCTGCACTACGAGGTGCACAAAGACGGGGCGAAGGTGAACCCCGCGCACTACTACTTCAACGACTTGACTCCTGCCGAATACGAGGCGATGCTGGAGGCGTCGGAGGTGGAGACCCAAAGTTTGGACTAAAATTGGTCAGAGCGACCTATCTTGCTCCTTGTCATGCCCTTGAACCAGCCCGTCCAAAAGCGTTACTTCAGCATTTCTGAAGTGGCCAAGATGCTCGACGTGAAGCCGTCGTTGCTGCGCTTTTGGGAGAAGGAATTCAAGCAGATCCAGCCCAAGACCAACGCCCGCGGAAAGCGCTCCTACAAGCAGGAGGACATCGAAGTCATTCGCCGCATTTACGACCTCGTGAAGGTCCAAGGGTTGACCTTGGAAGGTGCCCGAAAAGCGCTCGTGGCGAGGAAAGGGGAGGCGAGCGAGCGAGGGAAAATGGCGGCGGAAGCAGCG
>JBDQOS010000277.1:0-5071 GCA_040261075.1 Flavobacteriales bacterium | reverse complement strand
TTCCACGCCCGCCCTGTGGCGCCTGCTCAATTCGATCAGCGTCCAAGACGCCGATGCCGCCGAAGCCTTCGCGCGGATCGGGCTCGCCGCCAACGTGACGGTGGACGGCGACCCCCGCGTCGAACGCGTCCTGTCCCGCCCTGGCTCACCTTCCCAAGTTTGGACCGAATGGGCCGCCTCGGCCTCCCAAGTTGTGGTCGCGGGAAGCACGTGGCCCGAGGAAGAGCGCGCCCTCCGCAGCCTCGACTGGCACCCCGCCCGGCGCCTCGTCCTCGTGCCGCACGACCTCTCCGGCGCTCACCTCTCCGCCCTCGATCGGCAATGGGAGGGAGGGGCCATCCGCGCCTCTGAATGGCAAGACCTCGCCCCCGAGGCTCGCAGTCGCTGGAGCGTCGTCATCGTCGACAGCACGGGCATGCTCTTCGACCTGTACCGCATCGGCACGGTCGCCGTGGTCGGCGGCGGGCACGGCACAGGGCTTCACAACGTCCTCGAACCCGCCTCCGCAGGCCTCCCCATCGTCACGGGTCCCGACCTCGGCGCGTTCTGCGAAGCCCACGCCCTCCAGGACCTCGGCGCCCTCACCTCCGGGGACGTTGCCGACCTGACCAACGCCTGGCTCGCCGACGCCGCCAGCTGCCGCCAATTTGGCGCCGCCGGCCGCTCCTGGCTCGATACTCAGCGCGGTGCTTCAGAGCGAATTGTCCTGCGCTGGACCTGACTCGAATCGTGCGCCCTACTTTTGCTCGGCACGTCCAACCAACTTGCCCGGATGGTGGAATCGGTAGACACGACAGACTTAAACTCTGTTGACCCGAACGGGTCGTGCGGGTTCAAGTCCCGCTCCGGGTACCAAAAGAAAGAAGCCGCCAACGCGGCTTTTTTCACGCCTGACCTCAAACGTGCGTCGGCTATTCCTTCACCTCCTTACCTTCGCAACGAATCGATTCAGAATGATGTTTCAAACGAACTCTCGCCCTCTCGGGTTTTTGGTCGCCAGCGCTTTGATGACGTTGGCATTCACAGCGGACGCACAATCCTACCGCGGCAAGCGTGCCGGGCGCGCCAATCCAACAGGCTACGTGGCCAATTGCAACATGGCCGGCACGGTGTTCATGGACGTTGGCAAGTCGTTTTCTGCCGTCAACGGCGGACGCTGCGTGCTCAACGGATCGCGTTTCGAAAACAGCGAGCCCTCGGGGGACATGGGGCCCATCGTGCCGCTTGACGGCATGGACCTGCGTCATTCGTCGTGGGTGGCTGTGGATTTTTTGACCCCCCCATCGCTGCGCTACGCCAACGCCAGTCAAGCCAATTTCTCGGCCATTCACATGGACGGAGAGCCCGTGGAAATGGTGGATGCGACAGGATTCATCGCCACCAAGGCCAAGTTCCACGGAGCCCAAATGGCCTCGTGGTACGTCCAAGGCGCGAGCTACGACGAAGCGGAGTTTAGCTCCACCTTGCTTCAGGCGTGGACCACGGACCCCCTGTCTTACGAGGGGTTGTACCCTTCGGCTCCCGAAAGCAGCCGCGCCTTGAGCGCTCGAGGCGCCAGCTTCGAAAATTGCCTCTTGGAGGAATGCAACATCTCTGGCGGCGACTTCACGGACGCCACGTTCTTGTTGACCAAGTTCACGGAGGAGTGCATCTTCAACGGCTCCAACTTCACCAACGTGATGTTTGACCAAACCGACGTGGTCGAAGCCAGCCTGAGCGGCGCCAACTTGCGCGACGTCCGTGTCGACAAGTCGAAGTTTGAGAACTGCAACCTCACCGGCGCCCAATTCGTGAACGCCATGATCCGCAACAGCTCGTTCAAGGGCGCCACCATGCGCGGGGTCTCCTTCCAAGGCGCAATGGTGGACGGGGCGGACTTCACCGGCACCGACCTCAGCACCTGCAACCTCACCGGCGCAGTGATGAAAAAGCTCGTAGGAACGGCTCCCGCGCTTCCCCAAGACTACGTCATCAAGAAGTACGACGACGAGTCGGTGGACGCCAACGGGGACACCCTCCGCACTCGCGTGTACGACATCGTCATCAGCGAGGCCCGTTACAACGACGGCCTGCGCGAGAAGAATTGACGAATCGCGGCAAGTCCGCTTGCCGTTTCCGAATGTCGACCAAGAAAAAGGGCTGCCAACCGGCAGCCCTTTTTTCATGAGGCGATGCGAGCGTACTCGCAGCGGAAGAAACCGTCTCAGTCCTCAACCACCTCCACCCGAAAGGTGTCGCCCTGGCCGATCTTCTCGACGAGGTCGAGGCCTTCCGTCACCTTGCCAAAGCAGGTGTGGTTGCGGTCCAAGTGCGCGGTGTTTTCGCGGTTGTGGACAATGAAGAACTGCGACCCGCCGGTGTTTCGGCCTGCGTGGGCCATGCTCAGCACCCCTTTGTCGTGGTGCTGGTTGTCGCCGTCCAGCTCGCAGTCGATGGTGTATCCCGGTCCACCGCTTCCAATGCCCTGCGGACATCCACCCTGGGCCACAAACCCGGGGATCACGCGGTGAAACTTCAATCCCTCGTAAAAGCCCTCCTTGGCGAGCTTCACGAAGTTCGCGACCGTGTTGGGCGCGTCTTTCTCAAAAAACTCCACGGTCATCGTGCCGTGGTCGGTGTGAATCTTGGCGTTCATGCCGCAAAGATGCATCACAGGGCCAAAGCACCACACTTCCGCCCGCAGAACATCCTAACGTCGCCTATCCGACATGGACTCTTGATGCTGTCGTTACTGTACGTTGTTGATGTGGTGGTAAGAGAGTGACGTTGGGTTCGTCACTTTGCAGCGTTCAGTTTGATAAACATCCATTGTTCGCCCATGTACAGCATTTCCGACCTCTTACGTGTCATGTGGCATGCTGCCGCAGGCACCTACAATGCGGCTTATGACTTCAACCTTGACGGCGTCATTGATCGCTATGACATCGCATTTCTCCGATCCATTTTGGAATTCGGGATTCTATGGTCAGTCTGAGTGCATCTTAGCAACAGCTTACAGAATTCTCTTGCCCCACAACGAAAAAAGCCCCCCGAAATGGGAGGCTTTTGTTGAGCGAGAAACGAGATTCGAACTCGCGACCCCAACCTTGGCAAGGTTGTGCTCTACCAGCTGAGCTATTCTCGCAATTGTTACCTGAGAAGCCTCAGGCGTTCCGCTCGTTTGCGGGAGGACAAAATTAGCACATCCTCTCCGTTCTCCAAACAACTCACCTAAATTTTTAAGCGCCCGTTGCGTGCCCGAGAGATTCTTCGGAGCATTGCACCCGCAACAGAGCGACGCGATGAATTATTTGGCGCACATGGTGGTGGGAGCGTGGGCAGGCTTGGACGACCAAGGCGTGCTCGGCAACTTTATGGGCGATGCGGTGAAGGGCCGCGACGTGGAAGGCATGTGGGGCGTGGAGGTGGGACGTGGCATCCGGTTGCACCGGGCCATCGACGACGTGAGCGACCGCCACGAGGCGAGCCGCGAGGCGCGAGCCGCGTTGCGTGCGACGTGTGGGAAGTGGAGCGGGGTGGTTTGGGACGTGCTGGTGGATCACGTTTTGGCCGCGGAGTTTGAAGGGTTGGCGACGGGGTGCGGGGAGCTGAACGTCTTTGCGATGGGCCAGGAGGCGGTGCTGGCCGCGCAACGGCAGGTCATGCCGGAGCGAAGCCGTCGGTTCTTCGACGCGATGGTGGCGCACGGGTGGCTCGCCGGCTACCGGGAGCCCGAGACGGTGGAGGCGGTGCTGGTCGCCATGTCGCGGCGGCGAGAGACGGCCGGGCCGGTGGCGCGGGGCTGGGAGGCGTTCCTGAAAGACGAGGCGGCGCTGCGGGAAATGGGCCGCACGTTGGTGCGGAGCATGGAGACGTGGGGAAAGGCACAGAACCTCGTATCTTTGGCCGAGCAGCATCGGTGAGCGATGCGCTGCGCCCCAGCCACGAGGCCGGAAGACGCAAGACACAAACAGCATCGATTGCACCCAGAAGACGAGATCCATGACGGACGCTTCCATCAACTTTGACGCGCTGAGCTACAACAGCATGCGGGACGATTTGGTCATCCCAGAATACGGACGTTCCATTCACCAAATGGTGCAGCACTGCCTCACCATCGCCGACAAGGCGGAGCGAAGCAAATGCGCCGCCGCCATCGTCAGCGTGATGGGCAGCGTGGTGCCGCAGGAAGTGGAGAAGGAAGGGGCGGAGCACAAGCTTTGGAACCAGTTGCACGTGATGGCCCGATATGAGCTTGACGTGGACAGCCCGTACCCCAAGCCCGAGCCTGCCGAGAAGGACAGCCGTCCTGCCGACATGGATTACCCCAACGCCCAGTCGCGCGTGGGTCATTACGGCAAGACAACGCTCGACTTGATCGAGGCCACCAAGGCGATGCCTGAGGGCGAGGAGAGGGACGTGTTGGTGATTAAGCTCGCGAATCTGATGAAGCGTCACTTCTTGACGTGGAACCGCAACACGGTCGAAGATTCGGTGATTGCAGCTGAACTCAAGGCCAAAAGCGACGGCGCCCTGATTCTGCCGGAAGGCATCGAGCTGGAAAACCAGGCGGAAATTTTGCGCAACGTGCGCAAAACGAGCGACGCCTTGGCACGTCCGCAGAAGAAGAAAAAGAAGCGCCGCTGAGGCCGGAGGGGGTTCTCTGCATCCCCAACGCGGGGTTGATAACCCCTGAAGAATTCACACAGCCGCGTGAGGCGTCCCCCGAAATTCGGGGTCATGGGAAGTTTCATCATTGAGGGCGGTCGCAGGCTGCAGGGCGAAGTGGTTCCGCAAGGGGCGAAGAACGAGGCGCTCCAAATCCTCTGCGCCGTCATGCTCACCGCCGAGCCGGTGACCATCCACAATTTGCCGGACATCGTCGACGTCAACAAGCTGATCAACCTGCTCGGCGACCTCGGCGTCAAGACCCAACATCTCGGTCCGGGCTCGTGGCGGTTCGAAGCCGACGACGTCAACCTCGACCACCTCAAGTCCGACTCGTTCTTCGCCCCTTGCGGAACCACTTCGCCCTGCAGCCTGCGGCCGCCCTCAATGATGAAACTTCCCATGACCCCGAATTTCGGGGGAC
>JBDQOS010000276.1:0-2862 GCA_040261075.1 Flavobacteriales bacterium | reverse complement strand
TCCTTCCTCTACGTCGCGAAGCACCACATGAAAGCAGCCGGCCTCGAACCGGGGGCCGAGGTGCAGGTCAAGCTGACCCCGGACGTGAGCAAATACGGCATGGACGTCCATCCAGAATTGCAAGAGATGTTCGACGAGGACGCCGCTTTTTTGGCCAAATTCGACGCCATGCTCCCTGGAAAACGACGTGGCCATTTGCTGCAAATCAACAAGGCCAAATCCCCCGAAACGGTTGCCAAGCGCATCGCCAAGCTCATGACCGACCTCGGGCTTTCCTTGCTCTTCGGATTGTTCTTGCTCGCCTCGTCGTCCGGGTGCGCGCAGCCCCAATTCGAGCGCCCCGATGTGGTCGAAGAAGTAAGGTTGGGCAACGAACGCACCGAGGCCTACCTTCCCTTGCTTGAGGGCAAGCACGTCGCGGTCGTCGGCAATCACACCAGCGTGGTGGGTGGCCTTCCGGGAGCCAAACACCTCGTCGACACGTTGCTCTCGCTGGGCGTCAACGTCAAGCACGTGTTCGCTCCTGAGCACGGCTTTCGTGGGGAAGCAGCCAACGGCGCGGACATCCACGACGGGGTGGATGCCTTGACGGGGTTGAAGGTGTATTCCCTGCACGGCAAACACCGAAAACCGCAACCCGAGCAACTCGAAGGCCTCGACGCCGTCGTGTTTGACATCCAAGACGTCGGCGCCCGCTTTTACACGTACGTCAGCTCGCTGATGCTGGTGATGGAAGCCTGCGCTGCCCAGGGAGTGGACGTCGTGGTCCTCGATCGCCCCAACCCCCACGGCCACCACATGCAGGGACCCATGCTCCAACCCGAATTCAAGTCCTTCGTAGGTTGGATTCCCACCCCCATGGTTCACGGCATGACCCTCGGGGAATTGGCTCGCATGGCCTCGAAAGAAGGGTGGTTCGAGCGGCCTGAAGGGTGGCGTCCTTACGTTGTACTCTGCCAGGGTTGGCAACACGGTGACGACTTTCAGTTGGCCATTCGTCCAAGCCCCAACTTGCCCTCCACGGCATCCGTCGACTTGTACCCGAGCCTGTGCCTGTTCGAACCCACCGAAATCAGTGTCGGCCGCGGAACCCCCATGCCGTTTGAGGTGCTGGGATACCCCGACGTCGGTTGGGGCTCCTTCGCGTTCACACCGCTTCCAACCCCCGGCGCTGCCCCCCATCCCAAACACGAAGGCAAAACGTGCCACGGCCAACATCTGATCGGCCTGACCGAGGACTGGCGAAACGCGACACAAAACTCCAACGAAAGTGGCCTTCCCGGTTTCTCGCTGGAATTGTTGTGGTCGTGGGCCCAAAAATGGCGTTCCAACCACGGCAACAGCCTCGACGGGTTTGTCACTTCCCCGTCGTTCTTTGACAAACTCGCCGGAACAGACGACATCCGCCAGGCGCTCGAACAAGGCGTTTCACTGGCCGAACTTGAATCCCAGTGGGCCGCTTCCCACCGAGAATTCTTCAAACGCGCCCAGCCCCACTTCCTCTACGTGTGGAAGTCCCCCTTGCCCGGACGTGAATTCTGACCCTTATCTTGCACCCTGAATCTCCTGCCATGAACGTGTCCCGCACCTCCCTCCTTTCTTTCGCCTCGTTGGGGTTGTTCGCCTTGTTGACTTGGACGGGCTGCACCCGCTACGCCCCGTACGACGGGGAATTTTTTGACTGTGAATGCGGCACCCTCGTCTGGGATGGCCGTGAGCTTGGCATGCGTATGGCCGAAGTGGAACAACTCGATTCCACCACCTACCGATACCACGTGATTGCCGACCTGCGGGACCAGGAAGAGCTCGACGCTCGAATGGAGCCTCGCGACGTCATCTTGACGGTGACGATGTCCTTCGTCGGCGCCTCCACGAGCCTCTCGCTTGAAGCTGGCGACGCCGCCATGACGGTTCAGGAAGTCGACTCTCCCGGCTCGGAAGTGCCGTGGACGATGAACGGAGCGGACTTGGCCATCTCTGCCTCCGAGGAAGCGCACGTGATGACACTGAATTCGCTGTCCGCCAAGCGCGGCAACAAGACTGTCGCGGCCAGCGGAGAATTCACCTTCGAGATCGGCGACTGAACCCGGCTCGGGGATCGGCACGCAACGGCCCGAGCACCTCACTTCCTGCAACGACGTAAACTTCAGACCCCCTCCGGGGCTCGATGACGTGCGCGCCTGTGAAAGCACCGAATGCCGGCATCGTCAACCGCCATCCCGCCTCGCAGCCCGTCGACGATTCCACAAAGCACGCCACGCGTTCAGATTGCCGTCCTGACCCGCGCATCCGGACCGCGGGGTGCACGTGACCGCACACGTGAACTCGCGTGCCGCGAGGAAGCGGGTCGTCGGGTTCGTGCGTGAACACCACGCCGTCTCCTTGCCAGGAATCCACCACCGTCATTCCCATGCGCTCGTACGTTTCCTCGTTCGCCCGGTCGTGGTTGCCACGCACCAATACCGCGGAGTCCAACCCGGACGCCAATTCGTCCTGAAGCCAGGCCTGAAAGTCGTCCCAAGCCCGGTTGGGCACGCTGTGAAAAAGGTCACCGAGAAACAGCAGAGTGCGGGGAGCGAGGTCGCGCAGAAGCCCCGTGAGTTCCGACAACGTTTGTTGGTCCACCGTCGGAGGAACCGCCAGACCCTTGGATCGGAAATGCTCTGCTTTGGCAAGATGAAGGTCACTGACCACCAACATCGACTTTTCCGGCCACCACAAAGCCCGTCCCGGAAGGAGCCACATGGCGTGGCCTTCCCGACTCCATTCCACGGCCCCGAAGGGGGTCACATTACGCGTTTTGGGCCTTGATCAAATTCAACGCCGAACCTGCACGGAACCACGCAATTTGCTGGTCGTTGT
>JBDQOS010000003.1:0-9846 GCA_040261075.1 Flavobacteriales bacterium | reverse complement strand
GTTTTACCTCAAGTCGCGTGGCATCGCGGACCGCGCCGCACGCGCATTGATGGTGCAGGCCTTCATTGGGGACGTCCTCGAAGGGTTTGGCCAAGAGGAGGTGGCGCAGGAAGTGGAAGGGCTGTTGGCGCAGCGCCACGGCTGGATGTAACCTGACCTCATGTCGAGTTCGGAACCGATAAGACTGGACAAGCTCCTGGTGGACCGCGGCCTTGTGGCGTCTCGGCCACGCGCCGAACGCATGATCTCCGAACACGGTGTGCTTGTGGAAGGCGTGAAGGTGACCAAGGCTGGCAAGAAGTTTCCGGCGGATGTGTCGGTTGAATTGATCGAGGAGGACATGCCGTGGGTGTCCCGAGGCGCCCTCAAGTTGCTTGCTGCCCTGGAGGAATGGAACGACATTGAGGTTGCGGGCCTTCGTGCGCTCGACGTGGGCTGTTCGACTGGAGGGTTCAGCCACGTGATGTTGGAAGCGGGGGCTTCGGCGGTGCTCGGGGTGGACACGGGACGCGACCAGTTCGACCCGGGCCTCGCCGACGACCCGCGCATGGTGGTGCGTGAATCCACCAACGTTCGCGACTTGACCCGCGAAGAAGTGACGGCCGTGATTGGCGGGTTGCCACAACTGGTGGTCGTCGACGTGTCGTTTGTGGGGCTGGCCCACATTTTTCCCACCGTCGCGGAATTGACGGACCCTGGCACGCCTGTCATCGCCTTGGTCAAACCTCAATTCGAGGTGGGCCGCGAACACTTGAGTCGTTCCGGCATCGTCCGGGACCCAGCCCAGCGCCAAAAGGCCTTGGATGCGGTCAAAGACGCGGCCGTTGAATGCGGGCTCAGTGTGCTCGATGCCCTCGATTCACCCATCCAAGGTGGCGATGGGAACCACGAGTACCTCTTGCGACTTGAACGGATGTAGCATGCGTTTCCACGCACCCTTTGTACCCTTGCAGTGATGACCACGCCCACTTCGTACGACGTTCACGCCATTCGCGCGCAGTTCCCCATCCTTTCGCGGGAGGTGCACGGCAAGCCTTTGGCGTATTTCGACAGCGCGGCCTCAGCCCAAAAACCTCAAGCCGTCATCGACGCGCAAGCCCGCTACCTCTCCCACACGCACAGCAACATTCACCGTGGCGTCCACGCCTTGGCGCAGGAGGCCACAGAGGCGTACGAAGGGGCACGTGAAAAGGTCCGGGCCCACCTTGGTGCCGCCTCCACCCGCGAAATTCTCTTTGTCGGGGGCACCACCGACGGCATCAACCTCGTAGCCCAAACCTGGGGACGCGTCAACCTCGGCGCCGGCGACTGCATCGTCCTGACGCGGATGGAGCACCACAGCAACATCGTGCCGTGGCAGATGCTGGCCTTGGAACGCGGGTTTGACATCCACGTGGTGGAGCTCAACCCGGACGGCACGCTCGACGGCGACCAGTTCGAGCAGCACCTGAACCGCGGCCCCAAGCTCGTCGCCTTCACGCACGTCTCCAACGCCCTCGGCACGGTCAACGACGTGAAGCACTGGACCGCCCGGGCCCACGACGCCGGCGCCACCGTGCTGGTGGACGGTGCGCAGTCGGTGCCGCACCTCGCGGTCAACGTTCAGGAGCTCGACGTCGACTTTTACACGTTCAGCGGCCACAAGACGTACGGGCCGACGGGCATCGGCATCCTGTACGGCAAGGAGGCCCTTCTCGACGCCATGCCCCCTTGGCGCGGCGGGGGCGAGATGATCGGCACGGTGAGCTTTGAGAACGGCACGACCTACAACGAACTCCCTTACAAGTTCGAGGCCGGCACCCCCCACATCAGCGGCGGGATTGCCCTCGGCGCGGCGCTCGATTGGATGAACGGCGTGGGCATGGCGTCCCTCACCGCCCACGAACACGCCCTGACCCAGCATGCCCATGCGCGACTGGCCGACGTGGAGGGGATGCGGTTCATTGGCACCGCCCCGTGCAAGGCGGGCGTGGTGTCCTTCCTGATCGACGGCGTGCATCCGTACGACCTCGGCACGCTCCTCGACCAGCTCGGCATCGCGGTGCGGACGGGGCACCACTGCACTGAACCGCTCATGGACAAGCTCGGGATTCCAGGAACGGTCCGGGCGTCGTTTGGGGCCTACAACACGGTCGAGGAAGTGGACCGCTTGGCCGAAGCCGTGACCCGCGCCGCGGCCATGCTGCGCTGAGTGACCCAAGTTCACTCCGTGCGCACCGCCCGGCACTACCTTTGACCCATGGCTTCAGTGATCGACGAACGGCAGGCAGAAATTGCAGACGAGTTCGCCATGTTTGGCGACTGGATGGAGAAGTACGAGCACATCATTTCGCTCGGCCGCGAGCTGGCGCCCATGGACCCCGCCGACAAGGTGGACGACAACCTGATCAAGGGGTGCCAAAGCCGCGTTTGGCTTGCCGCTCGGAAAGATGATGCCGGCCACGTGACCTTCACTGCGGACAGCGACGCCATCATCACCAAAGGCCTCGTGGCGCTGATGGTTCGGGCGTTGAGTGACGCTCCGGCCGCGGACATCGCGGGCGCAAACCTCTCGTTTCTGGACGAAATCGGCCTGCACAGCCACCTCAGCCCCACGCGAAGCAACGGCCTTCAGGCCATGGTCAAGCAGATGAAGCTGTACGGTCTGGCGTTCACCGCGGGCGCGTAAGTCCATAAAAAGGGCTACCTTAAAGCCATGAGAGACCTTGTTGTTGCGTTTGCGTGTTGCGCGTTGTGTGCAACCCTCACCCATCCGGCTCAAGCCCAAACCGTGCCCTGCACATGCATGGACGGCAGTTCCGACGGGCTCGTCAGCAACACAGATTTTTTGCCCTTCATACTGAACTGGACGTGGGGCGATTCGATTCCTGAACCGGAAGAGATGGGGCCCGCGCTGTGCGACCCGGACGGAGACGGCACCTACAACGTGCACGACATCATCCTGTTCACAAGCCTGCAGCAGCAATCCTGCGAGGGCGCGTGGCCAGACGCACATCTCACGTTGCTGGACACCGCTGAGTCGACGTTCCAGGGTTGGGTGCTGGAATTGGTCCTTGAGCACACGGGAGTGTACATGGGGATTCCTGCGGGCGCCAAGACGTACCGGCTTTACGCGGATTTCGATGCGATTCCTGACACCGACCTCCACATGATGGGCCTTTGGGGTGACGCCAGCGCCCCATGGCACCTCGACGCCCCAGGCGGCCTTTACGTATCCGACTTTGCGGGCGGGGACGAAAACGCCCTGCCCAAACAATCCCTCGTCAACACGATGTTTTTCTCCATTTTTCCGGAGCTGGAGTATTCGTCGTTTTGGACCACGGCGGACATGTGGGGCGATTCTCCAGAAGTGAACCCCCCGTATTCTTTCGAGCGGACGGGGGAGGGTCAACGCTTGGCGTTTCAATCTGGGGCGTGGTCCTCGGAGGAGGACGGAGGGTCCTGCATGCTGTCCGTGGGGGGGGCAGTGTGGCACGAGCGCATGGTGGTCGACGGCCTCCACTTGGTGGGCCAATTCACCGTACTTGACGGACAAGGGTTTTCAGGCCAAGCGGGTCTCGCCTTGTGTGTCCGTCCGTCCGGGGAGAATGTTTTCACCCAGGTGATGGTGGTGCCCGGTGCACCCTACAGCCTGAATGACCTGGAGGTGTTTGGCTGCATGGACACCGAGGCGAGCAACTACGACGCCTCGGCGACCTACGACAACGGCACCTGCGAATTCTGCCCCTTGGGCGACGCCGATTGCGACGGGGTGGTGGCCGTGTCAGATTTGTTGGAGCTGCTCGGGATGTTCGGGTGCACGGCGAATTGCGGCTGGGCCGACCTCGACGGCGACGGGGCCGTGGGCGCGTCAGACATCATCGCCTGGCTCGCGCTATTGACCGGCTGACCGCGAGAAAGACGGCGAGAACGAGGCCGTGGGCGACAGGCGGGGGTGCGCCGCGCCGCCTCGGCATCTACCTTTGAGGCGTGAGCACCACAGCTTCCTTTCAGGCCAAACTCCTGGGCTCCTCCAGCCTCATGCTCGCGGCGAAGCTCGTGGGCGCCGCCGCCGGCTACGCGCTGGCGTGGTGGGTGAGTCGACACGAAGGGGCGGCGGCGTACGGCCGGTTTGAGCTTGCCTTGACGGTGCTGACGATCGGGGCGTTGGCCGCGAGGCTGGGCCTGGACGGGGTGCTGGTGAAGTGGTTGGCGGCGACGACGGCGCTGGGCAGGCTGGACCTCCAGCGACGGCTCGCGGTCCGAGCTCTGGTTGTGTCGGTTGGCATGGCGTGGGTGTTGTCTGGACTGCTGATGGCGGGCCTGGACGTCCGGCTGACCTCGTGGTTGGGCGACCCGGAAATGGCGGGCCTGTGGCCGGCTGTCGCGGCGCACATTCCGGTGATGGCGTTTTGGGGGATGGCCGCCGAGGGCTTGCGGGGGTTGTCTCGGATGCGCAGCTACGCCTTGCTCCAGCCCGGCATGGTCATGGCGGGCGCCGTGGCCCTTTTGGTTCTCGGCGACATGAACGTGATGCAGGCCTACGTGTGGTCGCTGGTGGCCAGCGCATTGCTTGGCGCGTTGCTCCTGGCCACGGCCCTCCCGCGCGGCACAGTCGGCGCGGGCGCGGCGCAGGCGGGCCAAGCGCCCGCCGAGGGCAAGGGCGCGGTTGCGGGTGCGTGGGAGGCCGGTGCCGCGTACGGGTGGCGCGCGATGTTCTCCACGGGGTGGCCGATGCTGCTCAGCTCCGCGATGTTCCTCGTGATGAGCTGGACGGACACGCTGCTCGTAGGGCATTTCCTGGAAGAAGACCAGGTCGGCATTTACCGCGTCGCGTTCCGAATGGCCGCGGTCGTGACCCTCGTGCAGGCGGCCGTCAACAGCTACGCGGCGCCGCTTTTTGCGGAACGTCACGCGTCGGGCGACCGGGCCGGCCTGAGGGCCGCCCTTCGCCAAACCACGCTGCTGAACGTGGCGTTCAGTGTGCCGGCGTTTGGGGTGTTGGTCGCAGTGCCGGCGTGGTGGATGGGGTGGTTTGGCGAAGCGTTCGAGGCCGGGGCGACGTGCCTGGTGTGGCTGGCCGCGGGCCAGGTGGTGAACGCCCTGTGCGGACCGGTGATGTACTTGCTGAACATGACCGGCCACGAACGGCCCGCGCAACGCATCGTGTGGGCGGCGGCCCTTGTGAACCTGGGCCTGAACCTGTGGGCCATCCCGCGCTTTGGGATCGAAGGAGCGGCCGTGGCGACCGCCTTGAGCATGGCGTTCTGGAATGTGGCGGCCGCGGTGGCTGTCAAGCGGCGGATGGGGCTGTCGGTTTGGGATGCGTTGAGAACCTTGAAACACGACGCCCAATGAGCACTGCCAGTCAGGACGCCTTGAAGCGGGTCAATTTCTTCGTGGTTGGCGCGGCCAAATGCGGCACGACGACGCTGTACGCTCGACTCAGCCGGCACCCCGAGGTGTTCCTCAGCCCGCTCAAGGAGCCCAACTTTTACAGCCGGGCCGACCTCGATCCGGCGCGCTTTTCGAAGGCCTTCAAGGCCAACACCAAGCTCGACCTCTCCGATTACCTCGCCCAAGCCGATCCGCTGCCGGAGAGGCAGGTGGGGTTTGTGCGGATCGAGGCCGACTACGCGCGCTTGTTTTCCGGGGCGAAGGACGCGCACCGGGTGGTCGGGGAGTGCAGCACGTCTTACTTGTGGTCGCCCTCGGCCCCTGAGGCCCTCCATGCCGCGCACCCGGAGGCGAAAATTGTGGTGGCGTTGCGCGACCCGGTGGAGCGCATCTACTCGCATTACCTCATGGCCCGGAAGTACGGGTTTGTGAAGGGTTCGGTGGTGGAGGCGGTGAAGGCCGATTTGGCCCATCCTGACCCTTCGTGGGGTCGCAGCGAGCTCTTCGTGGAGCTCAGCCTGTACGAAGCCCAAATCGCCCGGTGGCGCGCCCTTTTTCCCGACTCCCAGCTCCGCGTCCTCGAACCGGGCGAGCTTCGGCGGGACGAGACGTGGCACGAGCTCCAAACGTGGCTCGGGCTCACGCCCCGCGACCTCACCTCCGGTCCCGGCACGGGCGACGCCAACACCGCGGGACTGTCCCGGTTCGAGGGCCTGAATCGCTGGCTTACCTCGACGGGACTGAAGCAGGCCCTCGGCCGCCTCGTTCCGTCCGGACTCAAATCGTCGCTCCTCGGCTGGTACTACCGTTCCGACGCCGTCCCGACCCTCACGGAAGCCGAGCGCGCTGAACTCACGGCCCTCCTCGCCGAAGTCAGCGCAGCGCGCTCTTCATGACGGGCTCGGCGTTGGGTTCCACCAACGATTTCAAAGCCTCCAAGCGCGCGACTTCTTCGGCAAAGGCCTGTTGAAGGTCGGCTGCGATCGGGTCAGAAGGAGGGAATTCTTCCCGCAAGTGGTCGACTTGCTTTCCGTTCTTCCAAAATCGGAAGCACACGTGGGGGCCGGTGGCGAGGCCGGTTTGGCCCACGTACCCGATGACGTCATTTTGCTTGACACGCTGCCCCTCCTTGACCGCCCGACGCGACATGTGCAGGTATTGCGTCTCGTAGGTGCTGTTGTGGCGAATCTTGACGTATTTGCCGTTGCCCGAGGTGTAGCTGCTCTTGGTTACCACGCCGTCGCCCACGGCCACGATGGGCGTGCCGGTAGGAGCTGCGTAGTCGGTGCCGTAGTGGCCCTTGACCTTGTTGAGGACGGGGTGGAAGCGCTTGGGGTTGTACCGGCTTGAGATGCGTCTGAACTCGACCGGAGCCTTCAGAAAGACCTTTTGCAGCGAGCCGCCTTCGAGGTCGAAGTACCCGGCGGACCCGTCCGTCTCAAACCGGTACGCTTCGAGCGGACGATCCCAATGCGTGAACACGCTCGACAGCACGACGGGCATGCCCACAGGGGTGCCGTTGACGACTTCGCGGCGGTAGAGGACGTCGTAGGTGTCGTCTTTTTGGACGCGGCTGAAGTCGATGGTCCACGCGTACACGTTGGCCATGGCGACGGCGAGGTTGGTCGGATGCTCCGCCTTTTCGAAATCCATGTACAGCGAATTCACGATTGTGCCTTGGGCCCGGGCGTACACCGTGTCGACAGGGTAGGAACCGAGCCGAATGCCAAGCGTGTCTCCGAGCGAAAAGAGAGCGTAGTCCTTGGGGTTGCGTTCGTAGATGAACCACTTCGGCACGACACGCGCCTCGGCGTCGGCGCTGTCGCGCACCGATTCCGAGGCGAGCCACCAGCGGTGCCCTGCTTTCATGTATCGGACGTCCCACGTCTTCCGGCTGTTGGCCGCAAGGGTGGCAATGCGCCCGGGCCCAATGCCTGCGGGATCGAGAATGTGGGACAAGCTGTGACCGGACTTGACCTTGCCGGAGTCGACCAACAAGTCGTCCCACACCACCCCAAACCGCATCGTCGGCTCGGGCTCCTTCGGCGCACTGAACATGCTTCCACTTCCAGAACCGAGTGCGCCTCCTTCGCCGTCCCCGCATCCGATCGTCCACAAGGCCGCCGCCACAGCGACGACCCAACTGGCATTCGCACGAAACGTCATGAGCCCTGGCCAAACACTTCCTTCATCACCCAGCCTTTGCCCCACTCCTCAAGCTCCTGAGCGCTCCAGTGCTCGGGGAAGAAGATGCGCTTTTGGAATCGCGGCGGCAGGTATTTCTGCCAGTTGGTGCCGCCCGTGGCCGCGATGTCCACAGGGTCTTTGTGAAGGTACCGGACCGCACTTTTGTAGTGGGCGAGGGGCCAGTTGACGTTGACGTTGATGTCGAGCCAGCGCAACGCGTCCACGAGTTCTTTCGACGGCCCGCCTTCCACCGAGGCGGCGAGTTTCCGCACGTTGGTGCTGAACATGCCCCGTGCGAGCTTTTCCAACTGTTCGTCGTACTTGGCTTCGAATTGCTTCAGGGTCAAGGTCTTGGCCCCGCTTGACAACTCCACAGCGCCTTCGCGCCAGTACAAATGCGACATCAATTCAGGCACGTCGGCCACGGTGTGGTCGGCGTACTGTTCGCGCAGGTTGTGGTGCACGATGCGGTCAAGCGACGTAGAACAAATCTCGATCATGCGGTACTGCGCGCTTTGGAACCCTGACGCCGGCAAAAGCGACATGCGGAACTTCATGAACTCCGCGGGGTCCATGCCGTCGACCATGATGTCAAAGCTCGTCGTCAGAGCTTCGAAGTACCGGTTCACGCGCCGCACCCGCTCGAGCAAAAACGCCTCGCGGACCCTGCCGCCGTTTTCTCGAGCCTCTTGCGCCATGCGCTCGAATTCGTGCAGCGAGAGCTTGAAGTAGAGTTCGGTGATTTGGTGGTAGACGATGAAGACGACTTCGTCCGGGATGGGGGTTTGGGGTCGCTGCAGGCTCAACAAGGTGTCGAGGTGAATCAGGTCCCAGTACGTCCGGTAATCGGCGTACAGCAAGCCGTCGAGGTAGCTGCTGAGGTCTTGCCCCATCGCCGCGTACTTCTCTTGAAGCTGCTTCAGCTTGCCAAGGATGGCGGGGTCAAACGCGTGGTCGTTGTGTTCCGTGGACATGCGCGCAAGTTCGGAAAGCGACCTCCCCTTGCAAGGTGCAATTTGTCAGGTTCTCACAAGGGTTGTCAACGAAGCCCAAACCCCGCTCGTCACTCCACCGTCGCGATGCACTTCAACTCGATGGCAATCGGGGTGGGCAGGCGGTTGATTTCCACGGTCGTTCGGCAAGGCTGGTTTTCCTTGAAGTACTCGGCGTAAATGCGGTTGAAGGTGTGGAAATCGCGGTGCATGTCCACGAGGAACACCGTCACGTCCACGAGCTCGTCCCAGCTGCTTCCGCTCGCCTCGAGGATGGACTTCACGTTCGCAAATACGCTGTGGACCTGTGCCTCAAAGTCAAACGCCTTGAAGTTGCCGTTGTGGTCCAACTCCAACCCGGGCACGCCGCTGTCGTTCGAATCGCTTCCTGCCGTCCGCGGCCCGACGCCACTCAAGAACAGGAGGTTGCCGACGCGACGGGCGTGGGGGTAGAGGCCGACGGGCTTAGGGGCGTTGGAGGTGGAAATGCGTTCGCTCATGCTGCGAAGGTAGCGCGCGCTGTACCTTCGGGGCATGCGGTACCAAAAACTCCCCTCCGACCTCTACACCAAGAACCGAGAGGCGTTCATGAAGCAGATGAAGCCCGGCGGCCTCGCCCTCTTCTTCAGCAACGACATCTACCCCACGAGCGCGGACGGCACCTTGCCGTTCAAGCAGCACGCGGACATTTTCTACCTCTCTGGCGTCGACCAAGAGGAGACGGTGCTGCTCCTCTTCCCGGACGCGCACAGCCCGGCGGACCGCGAGATTTTGTTCACCTTGGAAACCAACGAGGAGCTCGCGATTTGGGAGGGGGCCAAACTCACCAAGCCCCAAGCCACCGCCGAGACGGGCATCGCCAACGTCCAATGGACGACGGCGTTCGAACGGACGCTTCACCGCCTGATGGCCGAGGCGCAGTCACTCTACCTCAACGACAACCAACACACGCGGGCCCGCCTCACGGTCGAGACCCGCACGGACCGGGAAAACGCGGCCCTTCGCGCCAAATACCCCAACCACGAAATCGAGCGCAGCGCGCCCATCCTCCACTCCATCCGGGCCCTCAAACGTCCTTCGGAAATCGACCAGATGCAGCGCGCGTGCGACATCACCAAGGCGGGCTTCGACCGCGTCTTGCAATTCGTCAAGCCCGGCGTCATGGAGTACGAGATCGAGGCGGAGTTCATGCACGAATTCCTGCGCCGCGGTTCCCGTGGCTTCGCGTACACGCCCATCATCGGCTCCGGCTTCAACGCGTGCGTCCTCCACTACATCGAGAACTCCGCCG
>JBDQOS010000275.1:0-4284 GCA_040261075.1 Flavobacteriales bacterium | reverse complement strand
GTCCTCTTCCGGTTGGTCGCTGAAGAAACTGCCGAGCTGGTCGTACATGTGCACCTCCGCGCCCGCCTTGGGCATTTGGTACGCCACGTTGAGCATGTATTCGTGCGTGCAGGCCGGGCCGCCATGCAAGACCAAAACCTTCACGTCCTCGCTCTCCCCAAATTGCTGGGTGAACACCCGGTACCCGTTGCTCAGCTCCACCATCGTCACGCCGGGTTCGCCGTGCTTGGCCTCGCGAAGCGCAAGGTCTTCCGCGGTGAATTCCATGGCGCAATTGCCGGTGACGTGGTAATCGTCGTTGTCCCCCGGCGCGACTTGGGTGCTCGACGGTTCAGTCTGGCAGGCGAGCAGCGACCCCAAGGCAAGAATCGCCAACGTGTTGGTTGTGAATTTCATGCCCCCAAGATGCGTCGGATTGGTGAACAATCCAGTCTCCCGCGTTGTGGTTGAGGCATGTGCCCCACCCCGCAACACCTTCGCGCTGACCTTCCTTGGCAAGACTGGCCGGTCGAAGACCTTGACCGGGTCATCCAAATGGCGTGGGAAGACCGCACCCCGTTCGAGGCAATCGAATGGCAGTTTGGGCTGAAGGAAAACGACGTTCGGGCCTTGATGCGTCGTTCGCTGAAGCGCAGGAGCTTCGAGCTTTGGCGAAAGCGCGTATCCGGCATGAAAACCAAACATGCCAAGCTGCGCACCGCCCCCACGCTTCGTTTTCGCGCGCCGGGCCAACGCCCCTGATTGCACTCGCTTTCGCGCACCCGTCATGGCAGGCTTCGTGCTTACCTTGGACGCTCAATACCCAATCACCATGACGATTTCTTCTGTTCTGCGTTCCGGACTGGCCCTTGCCGCCGGCATGGCCCTGACTTTGTTCGGCCACCAAGCCCTTGCCCAGCGCGTGGGTTCCAAATCCACCAACATTGAACTCACCACCGTGCCCACCGTGCCCGAGGGCATCGTGAACCGCGTGGCCTTCTTCGTGCACGCCGACCCCAACTTTTTCACGCTGGACGACCTGCGTCGCTACGGCGGAAACATCAAGATCATCAAAGAAGGCGAGCGGCTCGAGAACATGAAATTCTTCAGCCTCGGCCGCGAAGTGGAGATCGTGGACGACTTGCCGACGTGCGTGGTGGACGTGGCCTTGGGTCCCGAGACGTACGGCGAGCCCCGAATTAAGTCGGGGTCCCAAAAAGGCAGCGACGCCAAGACCTACTGGGCAGAGCTCACCCACACCATGCCTGTGCGTGTCACCATCTCCGACGGCGAGGGGAACGTCTTGGACGGCTACGAAATCACCTCAACCAACGAGATCCGGTACGGAAACGAAAAGGTCTCGACCATGGAGTCCGGGCCGTTGGGTGGCTTGACGTACACCTCCGGCACCATGACGTTTGACAGCCCCATGGACGTGCGCAACAACTTGAAGGGGTACGAAGGGCAACGGTTTGTCCGTCGCAAAGCGGTGTTGATGCAACTGAGCAAAGTGATTGACGAGATGGAGGAGCGGTTGTTCTTCCTCGAAACCAAGCAGAACGTGGAGATCTACGTCGGCAAAGGCAAGCACGACTACACGGAACTCGAGGTCGCCCAAGAGCAAGCTTTGACCGCGTTCAAGGAAAACAACCTCGACGCGCTCGAGACCCCGCTTGCCACGTGGGCCAGTTGGGTGGAGCAAGTGGACTTCGTTGACAAGAAGGCCAAAGTCACGAAAAAGGTCGCTGCGGGGTTGTACTTGAGCATGGCCGTGTGCCACCTCTACCGCGACGAATACCGCGAATGTGCGGAAGCCTTGTCAGCTGCCCGTGGCATGGCCGTGGGCGACGACGGAGCCCTCGCCCAATGCGACGACTTGATGAACCGGCTGATGAAGCGTCGCCGGGCCTCCATTGCCAACCCCGACTTTGTAATCCCTTCAGAGGAAGAAGTGGAACGGGAAAAAGCGCCGGACTTCAAAAGCGCCATTGGAAAGCGCTCTCAAAACAACGACGTCGCCATGATTTTGGCCGGCGACCGCTACATGGAAATGGGCGACATCTTGGCGCGCTGGAAAGCGGAGATGGTCGCCGGTTCGGCGGAAGCTGCCGCAGGAGAAGCTGCGGAAATGACCATGGCTCAGCGTTTGGGGGCCAAACTCTCCACCACCATCGGAGGGGTTTCCTTGTCCCTGAACCCGTTGACCGACCCCGACTTGGTGGGCCAGCCCCTCCCCGTCGAAGTGCTGTCCATCCCCAAACTCGTCTACCTCGACTTGAGCGGAATGAAAATGGGCTCCTTGCCTTCCAACATCGACGATCTCGTGATGCTCCAAACCCTCATTGTAAGCGGAAACGAGCTCAGCGAATTGCCTGCGTCGCTCGCCAACATTCCCACGCTGAAGCGTGTGGTTGCTCGAAACAACAACCTCACGTCTCTGCCCGCCGGAATGGAAAACATCCCCGAACTAAAAAGCATCGACCTGAAGGGCAACCCCTTCGACGACGGCGCCAAGGTTCAGACGATTCGCCGGTTTGGGGAAGACGTCAAGATCAAGCTCGACTGAGGCCGTGCTGCCTCAGTGCAGCTTCTCTCCGTGCTGGCTGTCGTCCAAGCCCCTCTCCTCCTGGGTGCTCGTCACGCGCATTGGGATCAGGGAGTTGACGACCGCGAACAACGCGTAACTCAGGCCAAAGGCACCAACCGCCACCGCCACAAGCGCCGCAAGATGCTTGAGGAAGGTGGCGGTTTCGCCTGAAGTCAACCCCACTTCCGCAGCGAACACGCCGGTGAGCACCATGCCCACCATGCCGCCCACCCCGTGGCTGGCAAAGACGTCCAAGGTGTCGTCCACCCGTCCAGATTTGTGGAACAGGTCAATGACCACGTTGCTGACAAGCGAGGCCACAAAACCAATCAGCACGCTGTCTCCCAAGCTCACAAATCCGGCCGCTGGCGTAATCGCCACAAGGCCGACCACCGCACCGATGCACGCGCCCACGGCCGACATCTTTCGGTCGCGGAAGCGGTCGAAGAAAATCCACGTGATCATGGCCGTGGCCGAAGCGAGGTTGGTGTTGGCAAAGGCCACCACCGCATCCGCTCCCGCAGAAAACGCCGAACCCGCGTTGAACCCAAACCACCCAAACCAAAGCAACCCCGTTCCCAAAATCACGAACGGGATGTTGGCCGGGGTCAACTCCCCTTCCATGCGCCGCCCCAGGAACAACGCTCCTGCCAAGGCCGCGCATCCCGCCGACATGTGCACCACGGTTCCCCCTGCGAAATCCAGGACACCCCATTGGCGCAGCAACCCGTCAGGATGCCAGGTCATGTGACACAACGGCGGGTAGACGACGAGGGCAAACAGCACCATGAACAGGATGTAGGCCCGGAACCGCACTCGTCCGGCCATGCTCCCCGTGATGAGCGCAGGAGTGATGATGGCAAACTTGAGCTGAAACAACGCAAACAGAAGGAACGGAATCGAGCCGGCAAAGTCCGCGTTGGGGCTCAACCCCACTCCGCGAAACGCCAAGAACGTCCGCGGATCTCCGACGATGCCTCCGAGGCTCTCCCCAAAGCACAGGCTGAAGCCCACCAGCACCCAAATCACGCTGATGACACCGAGCGCCACAAAACTTTGAAGCATCGTCGAGATGATGTGCTTTCGGTCGACCATCCCCCCGTAGAAGAAGGCCAAACCCGGCGTCATCAACAAGACAAACGCACTCGCGACCACCATCCACGCGGTGTCGCCCGAATCCAGTGCAGCCAACGATGCTTCGTCTGTGGCCGCTTCGTACGACGTGCCCAAAAACCAAAGTGCTGGCACCAACAGCGCCAACGCCAGAAAGTTGCTCTTTCTGCCCATGCGTCCAAGAAATTCAGGGGTTCCCGGGGATCATTGTCCGGGGCGAGGACGTGCCTCGGTCGCGAAGCTATTGTGCCTCAACGACATGGGCAACTCGTGTCCCTTGAACACCCTCAGAAGGGCCACGTGTAGCTAATCCAAGGTCCAAGTGTTGCCCCCTCGGGCGAAAATCAGCAGACCGTGCCGTAGAGCGAAAGGATGTCGAGAAAGTCGGCCACCGTCACCTGCCCGTCGCCGTCCACGTCGGCGCTGCATCCCGCCAAGCACCCAAACTCCGCGAGTCCCGCAAGGATGTCCGACACCCCCACCGCTTGATCGCCGTCCAGGTCACCTGGACACGCACAAGGTTCGCAGCTCCCGTCGTCGTAAAGCGCTGACGGAGAGTAGTTGCAGGCGGTTTCGTCCGTGCACCCCTCAATGCACTGCCCTTG
>JBDQOS010000274.1:0-4252 GCA_040261075.1 Flavobacteriales bacterium | reverse complement strand
GTTTTTCTACCTCCCTTTGATTCTCGGGTTGATTGGCTTGGCGTTCCAAGCTTTCCGCGACCCCAAGGGAGCGTCTGTGGTCGGTTTGTTGTTTTTGATGACGGGCCTGGCCATTGTCGTCTACCTCAACCAAACCCCCTTGCAACCCCGCGAGCGGGACTACGCGTACGTGGGGTCCTTCTACGCCTTCGCCATGTGGATCGGCTTGGGTGTGATGGCGCTGTTCGAGGCAGCGCGTCGGCCTGACGTCAAAGCCCACATGCAGGGGCTGGCGTTGCCCTTGGTGGCAGGCGTGGTGTTCTTCGTGATGGAAACGCTTTCAGGAGGTTCTCACGCGCTTTCCTACAGCGCGTTGTTCATGGGCGTCGTGGCGGCCGCGATGTACGCGGTTTCGTGGGCCCTCGGAAAGTCGTCCATGAGCGATTCAGTCCGGGCTGGGGTGGTCGTGGGATTGTGCGCGGTTGTGCCGCTGCTGCTCGCCTCGGAAGGCTGGGACGATCACAGCCGTGCTCGTCGACGCACCGGGGTCGACATGGCCAAGAACTACCTGAATTCGTTGGCGCCCAACGCCATCATCTTCACCAACGGCGACAACGACACGTTTCCGCTCTGGTACGCTCAGGAGGTGGAGGGCATTCGCACGGACGTGCGGGTGTGCAACTTGAGCCTGCTCAACACCGATTGGTACATTGACCAGATGCGCCGCCGTGCCTACGACAGTGCGCCCCTGCCCATCCTGATGGACGAGGAAAAGTACCGCCAAGGCACGCGTGACGTGGTTTTGGTCGACCGGAACAGCACGCCCATGAACCTCAAGCAGGCCATGGAGTACACGTTGGACGACGAAAATTTGCAGGCTTTCCCAGGCCAAAAAGGCTACTACAACCTGCCTGCCAACACCTTCAGAATCCCGGTCGACTCGGCGGCCGCGCTTCAGTCAGGCTTGGTGTCCCCCGAGGAGGCCAAGTACCTCGTCGACGCGGTGGAATGGACGTTGACCAACGGCAGCGGTTCGACGCCGACCTACATCACCAAGAACCACTATGCGGCACTCAACATGATTGCGAACAACAACTGGGAGCGCCCCATCTACTTCGCGGTTACGACGGGTCCGGAGAGCTACCTCGGACTCCAAGACCACTTCCGTTTGGAAGGGCTGGCCTACCGCTTGGTGCCGCTGAAATACCCCAAGAACGAGAACCCCAACATCCTTGGTGCCATTGGCACGGACATCATGTACGAGAACGTCATGGATAAGTGGGAATGGGGAGGCATGGACGACGTGGAGAACGGCATTTACATGGACGAAAACAACCGCCGCATGGTGACCAACGTCCGGTTGCAGATGTCCAACTTGGCGGAGACGTTGTTGAAAGAGAAAGATCCGCAGCGAGCCCTTGCTGTCCTCGACGAATTGCTTCGGGGCACGCCAAAGGAAAACGTGCCGTTCAGCCGTGTCATGATGCCGGTGGCCGAGTCGTACCTGCAGTTGGCCGGGGATTCAGCGGTGGCACCAAACGCCGCTTCGTTGTCGGCGGACGACAGGGAACACGCGTGGAAAATGGCGCAGGAGGTGACGGACCATTTCATGGCCATGCAGGAAGACCAAGTGGCCTACTGCACGTCTTTGGAGCCGGAGTTCTACTTCGCAGCAGAGCGAGAAATTCAGTTTGCCCTTCAGGTGGGGGACCGTCTGGTGCGTGTCATGAAGTACTTCCACGCAGAGTCGGAGGAAGTCAAGACCCTTGAAGGTAGGTTGACCGACATGGAGGCCGCCGTGGAAGCGTACGAGCGGAATTTGATTGACCTCGGAGATTTCGAATTCTGAGCATGGACGCTGGCGGGAACACCCGAGCGCGAATCGCAGTGTTGGCTTCCGGATCGGGGTCCAACGCCGAGGCCCTCATGAAGCACTTCGCTTCTGGATCGGGGTCCGAAGTAGGCGAGGTGGTTTGGGTGTGCACCAACCGTCAGGATGCCGGGGTGCGGGAGCGGGCGATTCGATTGGGAATCCCCGAAAGCCATGTTTCGAGGCTGGACATGGAGGCGGGGCGGCTGCTTGAGGAGCTTCGGGCGAGAAAGGTGGATTGGGTCGCCTTAGCGGGTTTTCTGTTGCGCGTGCCTGCGTCGGTATGCGCGGCATTTGAGGGACGCATGGTCAACATCCATCCCGCCTTGTTGCCGAACTTCGGTGGAAAAGGGATGTATGGCATGAACGTGCATCGCGCAGTTCATCAGGCAGGTGAAACGCGTTCGGGCATGACCATTCACTGGGTGAACGAGGCGTACGACGAAGGGGACATCTTGTTTCAAGGCGAAGTTAACCTGTTGCAACACGATGGGCCGGAGGACATTGCAGCCAAAGTGCTGGAGCTTGAACACCGGCATTACCCCAGCGTGCTCGAGGGGCTCATTCGTGTGGCTCAAGGCACCGAGGTGCGCGACGCATCTCACCTGAAATCGCACAAGTCGTAATGGCCAAAGTCACGATGTACACGGACGGCGGCGCCAGCGGCAATCCCGGTCCAGGAGGGTACGGGACGTTGCTCATGTACGGCGAGCATGTCAAGGAAATGAGTGAGGGATTTCGTCTCACGACAAACAACCGCATGGAGTTGTTGGCGGTGATTGTGGGGCTCGAGGCCTTGACGAGGGACGGGGTGGAGGTGGAGGTGTATTCCGATTCGAAGTACGTCGTGGATGCGGTGATGAAGCGTTGGGTCTTCAATTGGGAGAAGAAAGGCTACAAGGACAAGAAGAACCCCGACCTGTGGCAACGCTTTTTGCGCATCTACCGAAAGCACAAGGTCACGTTTCATTGGGTCAAGGGCCACGCGGGAAACCCGTTGAACGAGCGCGTGGACGCCATGGCGGTGGCTGCGTACCAAACCGGGAACCTGTTGACCGATACTTGGTACGAACAGAACGAGGCGTAAGCGCCGACGAGTGCGGAGGGGTTATCTTTGGGGCGCAATTCAATGATCATGCGTACAGACCTCTACCAAGGCCACGACTACTACAACATGGACGAGCTCCTCACCGAGGAGCACAAGTTGATCCGCGACACCGCGCGTGCGTGGGTGAAGCAGGAAGTCAGCCCCATCATCGAAGACGCCGCAGAGCGTTGCGAATTCCCCAAGCACTTGTTGCCGGGGTTGGGCGAGATTGGGGCGTTTGGGCCTTACATCCCCGAGGAGTACGGAGGCGCAGGTCTCGACCAGATCGCCTACGGGTTGATCATGCAGGAACTTGAGCGCTGCGACAGCGGCTTGCGTTCGACGGCTTCCGTGCAGAGCTCGCTTGTGATGTACCCCATTTGGAAGTACGGTTCTGAGGAGCAGAAGCAAAAGTTCCTGCCCAAACTCGCGACCGGCGAGTGGATGGGCTGCTTCGGACTGACCGAGCCTGACCACGGTTCCAATCCCGGGGGCATGGTCACCAACTACAAGGAAGACGGGGACGACATCATTCTCAACGGCGCCAAGATGTGGATCTCCAACGCGCCGTTCGCGCAGCTTGCGGTGGTTTGGGCCAAGAACGAGGAAGGCCGAATCCACGGCGTGATTGTCGAGCGCGGCATGGAGGGTTTCAGCACGCCCACGATGAAGGGCAAGTGGAGCTTGCGGGCGTCCGACACGGGGGAACTCATATTCGACAACGTTCGCGTGCCGAAGGCAAACATCCTGCCCGGACGGTCAGGTCTCGGAGCGCCTCTGAGCTGCTTGGACAGCGCCCGTTACGGCATTGCGTGGGGCGCGATTGGTGCGGCTCTGGACTGCTATGACGTGGGGTTGCGGTACGCGAAGGAGCGGACGCAGTTTGGCCGTCCAATTGCCGGATTCCAGTTGCAACAGAAAAAACTCGCCGAGGCCATCACGGAAATCACCAAGGCTCAGTTGCTCACGCACCGACTTGGCGTGCTCCGCAACGAAGGACGCGCAACGTCCGCCCAGATTTCCATGGCCAAGCGGAACAACGTGGACATGGCGATCAACATCGCACGTGAGATGCGTCAGGTGCTCGGCGGCATGGGCATCATGAACGAGTACCCCATCATGCGCCACATGGCCAACCTCGAGTCGGTCATCACCTACGAGGGCACGCACGACATCCACTTGCTGATCACGGGTCTCGACATCACGGGCGAGAACGCGTTCAAGTAAGGCGTGGGAGCGGTTCCAACGGAGGAGCACCACCGGCGAGTGGCGTCGTTGACCTTCGCCTCTGTGTACCCCCATTACGTTGCGAAGGT
>JBDQOS010000273.1:0-8436 GCA_040261075.1 Flavobacteriales bacterium | reverse complement strand
GCTGCGAAGAAAGGATTCGGTGCCGTCGAGGGGGTCGACGAGCCAGAATCGGGGCCAGTCTTTGCGAACGTCGTAGTCCGGGGCGGCGGCCTCCTCGCTCAGGACCGGGAGCCCAGCCGAGGCCAGGTGTTCCTGAATGACCTGCTGCGAGGCCATGTCCGCGTCGCTGACGAGCGATCCGTCGGCCTTCTCAGCGATGTGCAAGTCGCTGTCGCTCTTGGGCAGGGCGCTCAACAACACACGCGCAGCTGCTCCGGCTGCGGCGATGGCGGCTTGCTGTTCAAGAGGTGTGGCTTGCGATGGGTTCATGGGGTCTTGTTCGAAGGTACGTTACATTTGCAGCGACGCAGGGGTGCCGAAAGGCTGAGATGATACCCTCCGAACCTGCCCAGGTTATGCTGGGAAGGGAGCGACAGACTCGCCGTGCGGGTCATTGGGGCCGGTTTGGTCTCCTGTGTCAAGGAACAAATCAATGCCATGACACAAGGTTCATCCACTTCGTTCTTCTGGGCACGAATCCCGCTTGCCCTGGTCTTTGCTTTCGCAAATGCGATGGCTTATTCGCAACTCGACGTCGACACCCTCACCGTAGCCACAGCGACCGTTTCGGCGGTTCAGGCCGGGGAGCAAGATCCGTTTGCCGTCACCGATTTGAGTGGGGAGGACATCCAAAAACAAGACGCCGCGCAAGACGTGCCGTTTTTGCTTCGTCTGACCCCCTCCGCGGTGGTGACGTCGGACGCCGGACACGGCGTGGGCTACACGGCGCTGCGCATTCGGGGCGTCGACCAAAGCCGCATCAACGTCACCGTCAACGGGGTGCCGCTCAACGATGCGGAGTCTCAAAACGTGTACTGGGTGGACTTGCCTGATTTGGGAAGCAGCATGACTGGACTGCAGATCCAGCGTGGTGTGGGAACGAGCACCAACGGCCCTGCGGCGTTTGGTGCCACGGTGTCGGTGAACACGCTTGGGACGATGGCCAAGCCGGGCGTTCGGGCGGTGCTGGGGAGCGGGGCGTTTGGAACCAACCGGCGGACTGTGTCGTGGAACACGGGCATGCTTCAAGACGGGTGGTCGCTCGAGGGGCGTGCCTCTCGAATCACGTCGGACGGTTACGTGGATCGGGCGACAAGCGACCTCAGTTCGCTTTACGGACGTGTCGCGAAACGTTGGGAATCCGGCCGCGCCTCCCTGACCACAACCCTCGGTCACGAGCGCACCTACCAAGCGTGGTACGGTGTTCCTGTGATTGCTCTTTCGGACACCGTGGACGCCGACGACCTGCGCGCATGGGCGGCGAACAGCTACGAGTACAACTACGTGGACTCGAGTTCTTCGTCGGCCTACGATTTGGCTCGGCTGGAGGATTTGGTCACCAACCGACGGACTCACAACTTCTACCAATACGAGAACGAAGTGGACGACTACCGCCAAGATCACCACCAGATTCACCTCGATCAGCAGGTGGGGAATTGGGACCTCGGTGCGGTTGCGTACGCCACAAAAGGGGCGGGGTTCTACGAGCAATTCCGCCAGGATGAAGACTTCACGGACTACCAATTGACGTCCTTCATCCTCGGCACGGACATGGTGAATTCCACCGACTTGGTGCGTCGGCGTTGGCTGGACAACACGTTGTTGGGGACGGCGTGGACCTTGGGTCGTCGTTCCGAGGCGCTCAACCAGTTGTACGGCGTTTCGGCCTCGTCGTACGTGGGGGATCACTTTGGTCGGGTGGTCTGGATGGATGTGGCTTCCGGGGCATCTCCCGACCACGAGTACTACCGTTCGGTGGGCCAAAAGCTGGACCTGAGCGGCTTCGCCAAATGGTCAGGCGACGTCGACGACGTTCGTTGGCACGCCGAGGCACAGGTTCGTCACGTGAACTACGAAACGACGGGCCGAGACAACGACTACAGCGCAATCAACATTCAGGACACCCTCACCTTTTTCAACCCCAAGGCGGGATTGACTTGGACGCCTTCCGACGACGCCCAGGCGTTCTTGTCGTTGGCGGTGGCCCACCGCGAGCCTGCGCGGTCCGACTACTTGGATTCACCTCAGGACGCGCCGTTGCGACCGGAGCGACTGGTGGATTTGGAAGCAGGCGCTTCGTTGCGCGGGAGCAATTGGGCTGTGGCGGCGACGGTGTACAACATGCAGTATCGAGATCAGCTCGTGGCCACGGGTGCGTTGAACGATGTGGGCAAAGTGGTTCGCGTGAACGTCGAGAACAGCTGGCGCCGGGGGATTGAACTCGAGGCAGGATGGCAGGCCAGCCCGTGGATCCGTTTGGACGGGAATGCGACCCTGTCCGACAACCGCGTGGCCCAGTTCGAGGAAACGGTCTACGACTACGCGGGCCCCTCCTACGAAAACCGCATTCAGCACAGCAACACGGATTTGGCCTTGTCGCCCAACGCGGTGGCGATGGGGATGTTGACCCTGGAACCCCCCAAGGAAAGCCCCTTCGCCGGCGTGTCGCTCAGCTTGATTGCGAAGCACGTCGGCCGTCAATTCCTGGACAACACGTCCAACGAAAACCGGATGCTTGACTCGTTTGCGACCGTGGATGCGGTATTGCGCACGGAGTCGGTCATGCCGAAAGGCCAAACCGTCAGCGTCTCGCTCTTCGGCAACAACCTTCTGGACGCGATGTACAGCGCGACGGGGTGGACGTACAGCTATTGGTTGGGTGGTTCGGAATCGGAAATCACCGAGACCTACGTCTATCCCCAAGCGGGGCGACACGGGTTCATTACCCTTGCTGTGGCGTTCTGATCGAGCGCGTGAGCTCGCCGAGAATGGCGGGGTTGCGTTCCACTGCGGAACCGACCACCACGCAGGTCGCACCGGCCTGCCATGCTCGTTCGAGGTCGGCCTGAGAGGTCATGCCTCCGCCTACGATGAGGGGAACGTCCACCGCTTCTCGAATCGCTGCGATTGTACGGGCGGGGACGGGTTGCCCGGCGCCGCTCCCTGCGTCGAGGTACAGGCATTGCAGCCCGAGCATGACTCCGGCCTGTGCGGTGGCGACGGCGAGCTCGGGCTTGCCGGACGGGATGGGAAGGCTGTGCGACATGTACGCCGCGGCGGTCATTGGCGGGTCGCCAATCAGCATGTATCCCGTGGGCACCGTTTCGAGGTCCATTCTTGCGATGCGTGGTGCGGCTTCGACGTGCCGTCCGATCAACAAATCGGGGTTTCGACCCGAGATGAGGCTGAGGAAGAGCAGGGCATCCGCGCCCTCGACGACTTGGCTCGGCGAGCCAGGAAAGAGCACGACGGGTTGGGTGAGGGTGCGCTTCAATTCCGTCACGACACGTTGGGTCACGTGCTCCGTCACCAAACTGCCTCCGACAAAGACGTCCGTGGCTTCGCTGGTGTCAATGCGACGCACAAGGTCAAGCCAAGGCCCGCCGGAAGGAGCGTCTTCAGGGTCCACCAACACGGCCAGTCGTCGGCGTCCGTCAGCGTGAGCTGAGCGCAAGGAATCGAGCCAGGGCTTGAGGTTAGGAGACGTCATCACGGGTGGCCAAGATAGCTTGGACAATCCGTTTCACCGTTTCGGGGTGCCGCATGACGTGTCCGCTTTCGATGCGAAGAAAGTGAACGCGGTCGTTGGCCAAGGAGCGCCAGGCTTGGGTCCATGCCCAAGGAATGATGGCGTCACGTGTGCCAAAGATGGCGTAAACCGAGGTCCCTCGCTTCGATGCCTGGATCCAGGCTTTTCGAGAGCCTGCACGTGTGGGCCAAAACGCGCGATGTGTCTTCCATGTTCGAGCCACCAGGGTGCGCATGGCGTGATCTTGGGTGTGGTGCAAAGCGAAGTGTTCGAGGTGCGCAGGAACGATTCTCATTCGGCGCATGCCTCGAATCCACGAACGCACGGTGCTTGCGTTTCGGTCGGTCCAAGCCCACGTGGCGCGACCCAGACGCGTCTCGACGGCGAAACGGTACATGGGGTTTTTCCGGAACCCGTCCGGCGCGAGCAAGATCATGCCGCTCCACGCGTCGGGGTTCCGCTCGAACAGGGTCAAGGCGATGCGCCCGCCGAGCGAATATCCAAGCAACGCTCGGCCAGGGCGCTCGCCCTGCTCGGGAATCAGGGAATCCACCCAGGAATCGAGTGCGCGCTGGAACAACTCCGGTTCAAGTTCAGGCGCCTCGTCACCCGCAGGGGCTGTGCTCCCGTTTTGGTGGCTCAGTCCCACTGAAAGCATCGCGGTGCCTTCGGAATACAGGGGCAGGTAATTCCCCATTTCTTCCGTCGGGCGTCCAAACCCATGAAACGCGACCACGATTTGGCGAACGTCTGAGTTCGGAGTCAACCAAAGCCCATTCCAGGTCCACCCAGCGTGGGTCCAAGACGTGGAGGAGGAGGTGTGGGAGAGCGGAGGCACGACACAAAGGTCGGGTCGTGGGTTACTTGTGGAAAACGCAGGGCCGCAAAGGTGCCTTCAGGTGGCGTGACTTCGTGTAATTTTGCCGCGTCCCACAACTTTGGTACGCTCTCTCTTGCCCGAATGCCAGGTCCTCAGCAAGGAAAAGGCGCTCGGATAAAAAAAAAATGCCCAAAGACAACAGCATCAAGTCGGTCCTCATTATTGGAAGCGGACCGATTGTCATTGGACAAGCCTGTGAATTTGACTATTCAGGAAGCCAAGCTTCTCGAAGCCTTCAAGAGGAGGGCATCGAAGTCACCCTGATCAACTCCAACCCCGCGACCATCATGACCGACCCGGTCATCGCGGACAACGTCTACCTCGAGCCGCTCGAGCCCGAGTCCATCGTGACCATCCTCGAGAAGCACCCCAACATCGATGCGGTGCTGCCGACAATGGGCGGTCAAACGGCGTTGAACCTTGCCATTCAATGCGAAGAGATGGGCATTTGGGAGGAACACAACGTGCGCATGATTGGCGTGGACACGAGGGCCATTGACATCACAGAAAACCGCGAGGCCTTCCGCCAGTTGATGGGCCAAATCGATGTGCCGATGGCTCCGCAGGCGACCGCGAAGAGCTTTTTGGAGGGCAAGGAAGTGGCGCAACAATTCGGTTACCCCTTGTGCATTCGGGCTTCCTACACGCTCGGAGGAGCGGGTGCTGCGGTGGTCTACGACAAGGACGCATTTGAGGAGAACCTGCAGCGGGGCCTTCACTTGAGCCCCATTCACGAGGTGATGATCGACAAGGCCTTGCTGGGGTGGAAGGAGTTTGAGCTTGAGCTGCTCCGCGATTCCAACGACAACGTGACCATCGTGTGCTCCATCGAGAATTTCGACCCGATGGGCATTCACACCGGCGACAGCATCACAGTGGCACCCGCCATGACGTTGAGCGACTCCACGTTCCAGCGCATGCGTGACATGGCCATCAAGATGATGCGAAGCATTGGCGATTTCGCAGGCGGATGCAACGTGCAATTCGCCGTTTCACCGGACGAGAACGAGGACATCATCGCCATCGAGATCAATCCGCGCGTTTCCCGTTCCTCGGCGCTGGCGTCCAAGGCCACGGGGTACCCCATCGCCAAGATTGCCGCCAAATTGGCCATTGGGTACCACCTCGACGAGCTTAAGAATCAAATCACAGGAAACACTTCCGCCATGTTTGAGCCGACGCTCGACTACGTTGTGGTGAAGATTCCGCGTTGGAACTTCGACAAATTCCCAGGCTGCGACCGCAAACTCGGCTTGCAGATGAAAGCCGTCGGCGAGGTCATGGCCATTGGACGATCTTTTCAAGAAGCCCTGCAAAAAGCCTGTCAGTCGCTCGAAATCAAGCGAAACGGGTTGGGGGCGGACGGCCGCGAATTGCGAGATCAGGACGCCATCATGGACAGCCTTCGGAACGCGAGCTGGAACCGACTCTTTCACGTGTACGACGCGTTCAAGTTGGGCATCCCGTTCCGGAGCATTTTCGAAGCCACCAAGATCGACCCGTGGTTTTTGCGCCAAATCGAAGAGCTTGTGCATTTCGAAAAGGACTTGTCGGCCTTCAGCATCGACGACGTGCCTACACCGTTGCTTCGCGAAGCCAAACGGAAAGGCTACGCCGACCGCCAAATCGCCCACATCCTCAATTGCCTCGAATCGGAGGTGCATTCGCGCCGACACGCCGAAGGCATCACGCGGGTGTACAAGTTGGTCGACACGTGTGCGGCTGAATTCCCTGCCCTCACGCCCTACTACTACAGCACGTTCGAAGAGGCAGAGAACGAAAGCGTGGTGACGGACAAGAAAAAGATTGTCGTGCTTGGAAGCGGTCCCAACCGCATTGGTCAAGGCATCGAATTCGACTACTGCTGCGTTCACGGAGTTCTCGCGGCCAAAGAATGCGGCTACGAGACCATCATGATCAACTGCAACCCGGAGACGGTGTCCACCGACTTCGACACCGCCGACAAGTTGTACTTCGAGCCGGTGTTCTGGGAGCACATTTACGACATCATTTTGCACGAGAAGCCGGAGGGCGTGATTGTGCAACTGGGTGGCCAAACCGCGCTCAAACTCGCCGAAAAGCTCGAGCGCTACGGCATCAAGATCATGGGCACCTCGTACCGTGCCCTCGACCTCGCGGAAGACCGAGGCAGCTTCAGCACCCTCCTGAAAAACGAAGGCATCCCGTACCCCAAGTTTGGGGTGGTGGAGAACGCCGACCAGGCAGTGGAGCTCAGCCGCGAACTCGGGTTCCCGTTGTTGGTTCGTCCGTCCTACGTTTTGGGCGGTCAGCGCATGAAGATCGTGATCAACGAACAGGACTTGGAGCACCACGTGATCGACATCCTCCGGGACATGCCGGACAACAAAATCCTCTTGGATCACTTCTTGGACGGCGCCATGGAATGCGAAGCGGACGCCATTTGTGACGGGGATGAAGTGCGCATCGTGGGCATCATGCAACACATTGAACCGGCGGGCATTCACTCCGGCGACAGTTACGCGGTGCTGCCTCCTTACAACCTCGGCGACTTGGTCATTCAGCAAATCGAAGACTACACAAAGCGCATTGCTTTGGCCTTGGAAACGGTGGGGCTCATCAACATTCAATTCGCGGTGAAGGACGACACGGTCTACATCATCGAGGCCAACCCTCGTGCGTCTCGGACGGTTCCGTTCATTGCGAAGAGCTACGGGGAGCCTTACGTGAACCACGCGGCCAAAGTCATGCTCGGGGCCGCCAAGTTGAAGGACTTGCCACACAACCCGCACATGGACGGCTACGCGGTCAAGATCCCGGTCTTCAGTTACTCGAAATTCCCCAACGTGAAGAAGGAGCTTGGGCCCGAGATGAAATCGACGGGTGAAGCCATCCGGTTCATTCCCAACCTCCGCGACCCGTTCTTCCGCAAGGTGTACAGCGAGCGCAACTTGTATTTGAGCAAATAAGACGACCTTCGCAACATGTTTGCAGGACTGTTTCGCACGCTGCTGTACATCGTGGCAGTGTGGTTTGTTTGGCGTTGGCTCGACCGCGTTTTTGGGGGAGGTCGTGGACGGTTTTCAGAACCTGCTGCGCCCGGTGCATCGTCCTCAGGAGCGCGCAAGCGTGCGAACGATTCGAAGGAAGGCGAGTACGTCGACTTTGAAGAGCTGAAGGACTGATTTCGTTTCAAGACGGCGCCCATCAGGAGCCAGTCGCACCCTAACTTGCAAGCATGACCTCCATTGATTTTCGTTCTTTTCTGCCCGCGGCGTTGCCACACGTGATCGCGGCAGCGGTGATGTTTTTCGCGGCTTCGTTGCTCTTTTCGCCGTCCGTTTTCGACGGAAAGCACTTGAACCAAGGCGACATCACCAACAACGTAGGCATGTCGAAGGAGGCTCGCGACTTGCAGCGAAAAGACGGGGAGATTCCGCAGTGGACCGACAGCATGTTTGGCGGCATGCCCACCACCCAAATCACCGGCACGGACATCGGAACGGCACCCAAGTTCATCTGGTTGGCGATCCGGAAGGCCATGCCCATGGAGGTTGGAACGGTTTTGGTGGCCATGATTTCGGCTTACGTGTTGGGGTTGTGTCTTGGGCTTTCCCCTTGGTTGGCCTTGATTTTGGGGCTGGGGTTTGGGTTGTCCTCGCTGAATGTCTTGTACCTCGCAGCGGGTCACGCCACGAAGGTGCGGGCCATCGCCACCATGCCTGGCGTGGTTGCAGGGGTGATGCTGGCGTTTCGCGGACGCATGTGGGCCGGGGCCGGGGTCGCAGCGTTTTTTGCGGCCTTGCACCTGGAGGCAGACCACGTGCAAATGACGTACTATTTGCTCTACCTCTTGGGAGCCATCGCAGTTGGCGCATGGGTGCACGCAGCGGTGAAAGGCACGTTGCTGCGAGCAGCTCAAACCGCAGGCGTGTTGTTGTTGGCCGGCTTGTTGTCTGCGTTGCCCCAAACTGGGCAGCTTGCGTTGACGGAGCAGTATTCGGAATTC
>JBDQOS010000272.1:0-2741 GCA_040261075.1 Flavobacteriales bacterium | reverse complement strand
TCGTTCAGTCTTTTTCTTTCCCTGGATTACTTCGCACGCTCGACTACCTCCACCAATCGCCAGCACTTGCGCTTGCTCATTGGTCGAGTTTCCATGATGCGTACGGTGTCCCCGATGTTGCAGGTCTGCTCCTCATCGTGGGCCACAAACTTCTTGGTGCGCTTGACAAACTTCCCGTACATGGGGTGCTTCTCCTTGCGCTCAACAGAAACCACAATGCTCTTGTCCATTTTGTTGGACGTCACAATGCCGATGCGCTCCTTGCGGAGATTGCGCGTAGTTGCTTCAGTGCTCATGATTTCTCTTAGTTGGCGTTTTTACGAGCGCTTTGCTCAGTCAACAAACGGGCGATGTCGCGCTTCTTTTCAGACAACACCTTGGGCGATTCAAGCCCCGCAATCGTGTGATTGAAGCGGAGCTTGGCCAGTGCGTCGCGCTCGACGTCGATGCGCTCTTGCAAGTCCTTGTCGGACAACTGGCGGATTTCATTCATTGCAATCATGACTTCGCGTAATCAGGGCGAACAACAAACTTGCACTTCACGGGAAGCTTTTGAGCTCCCAAGCGCAAGGCCTCTTGAGCAGTGTCCATCGGAACACCGTCGACCTCAAACATGATGCGTCCGGGACGGACAGGCGCAACCCAGTGGCTGGGAGCACCCTTACCCTTACCCATACGAACCTCTGCAGGCTTTGACGTGATGGGCTTGTCTGGGAAAATGCGAATCCACACTTTCCCCTCACGCTTCATGTAGCGGTTGATGGCGATACGAGCCGCCTCAATTTGGCGGGAGGTAATGAACCCCACTTCCATCGTCTTGATGGCAAAAGATCCATAGGCAATGGTGCTGCCACGGTGCGCAAGGCCGCGAACACGGCCTTTTTGCATCTTACGGAACTTGGTACGTTTTGGCTGTAGCATAACTCTTCAGCGTTGCAATCAATCAGGAACGTGGAGCCCGGCGGCGGCCAGGTGCACCACCGCGACGGTCGCCGCGATCCTTCTTTTGAGGTGGAACAGGTGACAAGTCACGCTTGCCGTAAACTTCACCACGGCAGATCCAGCACTTGATGCCGATGCGACCGTAGGTGGTGTGTGCTTCCACCAACGCGTAGTCGATGTCTGCACGGAACGTGTGCAATGGAATGCGCCCTTCCTTGTAGCTCTCGCTCCGGGCAATTTCCGCGCCGTTCACACGTCCAGCGATGTTGATCTTGATGCCTTCGGCACCGAGACGCATCGTGCCCGCGATGGCCATCTTGATGGCACGACGGTGGCTGATGCGAGCCTCGATTTGACGAGCCACGCTTTCCGCCACCAAGCGGGCGTCCAACTCAGGACGCTTGATTTCGAAAATGTTGATTTGAACGTCCTTGCCGGTGAGCTTCTTGAGCTCCTCGCGCAGCTTGTCCACCTCAGACCCCCCCTTCCCGATGATCACACCGGGACGAGCAGATTTGATGGTGACCGTCACGAGCTTCAGCGTGCGTTCAATGATGATGTTGGACACACTTGCCTTACGCAAACGTGCCATCAAGTACGTGCGGATCTTGTCGTCTTCAACGAGCTTGTCCGTGTAGTCTTTGCCGCCGTACCAATTGGAGTCCCATCCGCGGATGAAACCAAGGCGATTGCCGATCGGATTCGTCTTCTGTCCCATGATTAGTTCTTGGCGCTGTCTACAATGATGGTCACGTGGTTGCTGCGCTTGCGAATGCGGTGCGCACGTCCCTGAGGGGCGGGCTGCAATCGCTTCAACATGCGGGCGCTGTCCACTTTGATTTCTCGAACGATGAGGTTGGCCTCTTCGGGACGCTTTCCTTCGTTCTTGGCTTCCCAGTTTGCGATGGCGGAAAGCAAAAGCTTTTCCAAACGCGTGCTGGCTTCACGCGCGCTAAAACGCAACACGTTCAACGCCTCAAACACGTCCTTGCCACGGACAGTATCCGCGACCAAACGCATCTTGCGAGGTGAAGTTGGGCAGTTATTCAAGCTTGCAATGGCGGTGCTTTTCAACGCCTCCTTGCGCGCATCTGCGGCGATTCTTTTACGTGCTCCCATAACTCAGCGCTTCTTGTCTTTTTTGTCAGCGTGACCACGGAAGGTGCGCGTGGGAGAAAACTCTCCAAGCTTGTGACCTACCATGTTTTCTGTCACGAATACCGGAATGAATTGACGTCCGTTGTGCACGGCAATCGTCAAACCCACGAAGTCAGGGGTGATCGTGCTCGCACGAGACCACGTCTTGATGACGGACTTCTTTCCAGAGGCTTGCATCGCTTCAACGCGTTGAGCAAGCTTGTAGTGGATGAAGGGGGGTTTTTTAAGTGAACGAGCCATGTCTTACTTCTTCCGACGTTCAATGATGTTCTTAGAGGAGGCCTTGCGCTTGTTGCGCGTCTTGTGGCCCTTGGCTGGGATGCCGTTGCGTGAGCGTGGGTGTCCGCCTGAAGAGCGGCCCTCGCCACCACCCATGGGGTGATCGACTGGGTTCATCACCACACCGCGAACGCGTGGACGACGGCCCAACCAACGGCTGCGACCAGCCTTGCCGCTGACCTGCAAGTTGTGCTCGCTGTTCCCAACGGCACCGATGACTGCCAAGCACGTCACCAAAATTTGGCGCGTCTCGCCGCTTGGCAACTTCAACACGGCGTATTTGCCATCACGGGCAGCCAATTGCGCGTAGGAACCTGCACTTCGAGCGATGTTCGCTCCACGGCCAGGGTGCAACTCAATGT
>JBDQOS010000271.1:0-3946 GCA_040261075.1 Flavobacteriales bacterium | reverse complement strand
GAACTTGATGAACCCGACCTCCTCGCCAAGGGCAACGCGCTGCCCCGGCTTGATGTACCAACGGATGCGGCGCGCTACGGCACCGGCGATTTGCCGGAAAAGGACCGGACCGCGGTCGCCGTCAATCACCAACGTCGTGCGCTCGTTCTCCGTGCTGCTCTTGGGGTGCCACGCCACGAGGTATTTGCCCGGGTGGTAGTTGGCGTGGGTGACCTCTCCCGCCATCGGCGCCCATTGCACGTGCACGTTGAGTGGGCTCATGAAAATGCTGACTTGAATGCGCTTGTCGCCAAACACTTCCGGTTCGTCCACTTCCTCGATCACAACAACTTTGCCGTCGGAGGGGCACAGGATTTGGCCTTCTTCGGCCACAGGCACGCGCTTGGGAACGCGGAAAAATTGCGCCACCAGCACGACGTCGACGCACGCCAGCAACACCGCCAAGTTGACGCCCCAAGAGGGAGCTCCGAGCCACGAAGTCACCCCCACCAACGCCACGCCAACCGCCACGGCCAGCGCAATCAAACCAACTCCTTCTCGGTGCAGTGTCATGTCTTCAGGTTTACGCCGCGAAAATGCAATAAAGAAGGACGTAGACCGGTGTCGCGTACAAAAAACCGTCGAACCGATCCAGGATTCCTCCGTGTCCGGGCAACAGGGTACCCGAGTCTTTCATGCCGCGGCGGCGCTTCCACGCGCTCTGAGTCAAGTCCCCGGCCGTCGACAAGACGCCCATCAACGCCCCCAATCCCCAGAACTCCAAACCCAACGTCGCCCAGGCCACACCGGCGGCCGCCACCACACCCCCCGCAAAGCCCTCCCACGACTTGCCCGGCGAAACCGAAGGCCACAGCTTGTGCTTGCCAAACGGTTTTCCCACGAGGTATGCTCCCGTGTCGTTGGCCCAAATCATCCACACAAAACTCAAGATTGGCCACGGGTCGTAGGGCTCCAGCGCACACATCCAGTGCAAAGAAGCCAGGGCCGGGACTGGAAACAAGAACAGCATGGCCTTGGGCCATTTCGACCCCTGGCCTTTCGGCGCCTTGAACCACTCCACCCATGCCAACGTGGCCACGACATCCCACAACGCAGCACTGCTCCACGACGAATGCCAAACGGCGCCCATAACCACGACCACGAACGCCGCCCCCGTCAAGGCTCGCGTCCACGTTTCACTTCGCCCCTTTTCGCTCATACTTCGAGGGAATTTAACCACGCTTGAGCTTGCTCGCCATGGGCTTCAGGAACCCAAATCTCCACCGGTCGTATTGCAAAGCACATGCCCACGTAACTCGAGTCCTGCTTGTTCATCACCACGGCAGGAATCCCCTCGGCTTCCAAACCTCCCTGAATCAGCGGCACCATGTTGGCGTCGGGGCACTTCATGACGAGCACCCAGCCGTTCATTCCTCCGCTTTTGGCTCACCTGCGCCCTCCTCAGACGGGGACGAGGTCTCAGGCGATGCCGGGGCCTCAGAAACGTCCCCAACGGCAGCGTCATCTTGCGCCGGGACGGCCAAGGTCGGCGCTGCCGAAGCGAATGGACGTGCACCCAAAATGCGCTCCACGTCTTCCTTGAAGATAACTTCGTTCTTAAGAAGTGACTGCGCCAGCGCTTCGAGTTTTTCGCGGTTGGTGGCAAGGATGTCCTTCGCGCGATCGTAGGCCTTCTCAATGACGGCACTCACTTCTTCGTCGATGATTCGGGCGGTCTCTTCGCTGTACGGCTTGGTGAAGGTGTTCTCCCCCCTGCTGTCGTAGTAGCTCCGGTTTCCAATGCGTTCGTTGAGGCCATAAACCGACACCATGGCATACGCTTGCTTGGTGACTTTTTCGAGGTCGCTGAGCGCGCCCGTCGAAATCTTGCCAAACATGATCTCCTCCGCCGCCCGACCGCCGAGCGCCGCACACATTTCGTCGAAAATCTGCTCAGTTGTCGTGATGGCGCGCTCTTCAGGAAGGTACCATGCGGCGCCGAGGCTTTGGCCTCGAGGCACGATGCTCACCTTCACGAGCGGCGAGGCAAACTCGACCAACCAGCTCACGACGGCATGCCCCGCTTCGTGGAAGGCGATGGTGTTTTTCTCGTTGTCGGTGATGATTTTGGTGCGCTTCTCCAAGCCGCCGATGATGCGGTCGACCGCATCTAAAAAGTCGTTGTGCGTCACGAGCTTGTGCTCCTTTCTTGCTGCGAACAACGCGGCCTCGTTGCAAACGTTGGCGATGTCGGCGCCGCTGAATCCCGGAGTTTGCTTTGACAGGAACTCCACGTCCACAGAGTTGTCCGTCTTGATGGGCTTCAGGTGCACGTCAAAGATGGCCCTGCGCTCGTTCACGTCCGGCATGTCGACGTAAATCTGGCGGTCGAAGCGACCTGCGCGCATCAATGCCTTGTCCAAAATGTCTGCCCGGTTCGTGGCCGCGAGAATGATCACGCCGCTGTTCGTTCCAAACCCGTCCATCTCGGTCAGGAGCTGGTTCAGGGTGTTTTCGCGTTCGTCGTTCGAACCGAAGTTGGCGTTCTTGCCCCGCGCCCGGCCGATGGCGTCAATCTCGTCGATGAAAATGATTGCGGGCGACTTTTCCTTCGCCTGCTTGAAAAGGTCGCGGACACGTGAGGCCCCCACGCCGACGAACATCTCGACGAAGTCGGAACCGCTCAAGCTGAAGAACGGCACCTGCGCCTCCCCTGCTACGGCTTTGGCGAGCAAGGTCTTCCCCGTGCCAGGAGGGCCCACAAGCAGCGCGCCCTTGGGGATTTTGGCTCCCAGCTCGGTATACTTCCCAGGGTGTTTGAGGAAGTCCACTATTTCCTGAAGCTCTTCCTTCGCACCGTCCACCCCGGCCACGTTGTTGAACGTGACGTCGGTGCCCTCGCCTTTTTCGAAAACCTGGGCCTTGGATTTTCCGATGTTGAAGATTTGACCTCCTCCGGGAGCCCCGCCGCCGAGACGGCGCATCAAAAACATCCAAACGACCACCATGAGTCCGAGGAAAATGACCCAGGACAGGATTTGGCCTCCCCACTCGTTGGGCGGCTCGTAACGCAGGTCAAACCCGTGCTTTTCCTGAAGCTCCTTCAGATCAGCCTGGTAGGCCTCGCCCGCCGGGATGTTCATGGTGGCGTCTGCACCGGCGTAGAGCGCCTTGAGCAACTGCGGCTCGGACTGGTCTCCGGACAAGCTGTCGCGCACCGCCTTGGTGAAAAAGATGTTGGCCTGCGCTCCGTTGTAGCTCACACGGGCAACCTTGCCATCCTCGACCAACCCCTTGAACTCGGCCCATTGAACCTGGCGCTGCCCGCCCGATTCGCCCACCATCACCATGGTCAACAGGAACATCGCCACAATGGCGTACACCCAATAGAAATTCATTTGTCGCCCGGGCTTGGAGGGCTTTTTGCCTCCGCCCTTGGGCGAAGCGTTGGGAGCGTTCTGTTCCATGGTGTTCAGTTTGAAGTGTGGCGGAGAACGGGAGCATCACCCCACAATTCCTCCAACGCGTAGTGCGAACGCGCTTCGCTGTGAAAGATGTGCACAACCACATCGCTGTAGTCGAGGATGACCCATTCTCCTCCTCTCAAACCATGAACCCCCCATGGACGTTCATTCAGGGTCTCAACTGTGGCTTGTTCCACCGACCGAGCCAGGGCCTCAACCTGCGTTCGGCTCGTGGCCGAGGCCACAATGAACGTCGACGCAATCGCGTGCGTCAAAGAAGTTAAATCCAACGATACGATGTCTTGGGCCTTCAAGGCTTCAAGGCCTTGCACCACGGCTTGCGCCAGGGCTTCTGTGGGGGGAGGTGTGATCAAATTCATCCGTGCTTCCGCACATCAAAGGTACTACTTTTGAAAGGGTTCCGGCCGGGGCGCTTTTTTGCCTTCAGCCAAGGAATGCCAAACCTCCAACCATGTTCTGGCAACAGCACCACCTCCCCACCG
>JBDQOS010000270.1:0-2508 GCA_040261075.1 Flavobacteriales bacterium | reverse complement strand
GTCAACCTCATCAACCTCGAGGGGGACGACAAAGTGTTGGCTTACATCCCAGTGAAGGACCTGAAAGACGAGGAATACGTCAACGGCAATTTTGTGATTCTCTGCACGAAGAAGGGGCTCATCAAGAAAACGAGCCTCGAGGCGTACAGCCGTCCGCGCTCCAACGGCATCAACGCCGTCACCATCCGAGAGGGCGACGAACTCCTGTCAGCACGGTTGACCAACGGAGACTCCGAAATCATCATGGGTTTGCGCTCGGGCAAAGCCATCCGCTTCCACGAATCCACGGCTCGTGCTGTGGGTCGCACGGCGATGGGAGTGAAGGGGGTGACTCTTGGGGGTCCCAAGGATGAAGTCATTGGCATGGTGTGCATCAACGACGCCTCAAGCGACATTCTCGTGGTCTCGGAGAACGGGTACGGAAAACGCTCCGCGGTGGACGACTACCGCATCACCAACCGCGGTGGAAAAGGAGTGAAGACCCTGCAAGTCACGGAAAAGACAGGCGAACTCATTTCCATCCTGAACGTCACGGACGAAAACGACTTGATGATCATCAACAAGTCTGGAATCACCATCCGCATGGCCGTGGAAGAGCTTCGCGTGATGGGGCGTGCAACCCAAGGCGTTCGGTTGATCAGCTTGCGAGGAAAGGACGCCATCGCGGCCATTTGCAAGGTGCCTAAATCGGACGAAGAAGAAGTCTTGGAGGACGGCATGGAAGCAAGCGCAGAAGGTGCAAGCGAATCGGACACGAGCTCCGAGGAGGGTCAATCGCCAGCTGAAGAAGGTGGCGATGAAGCGTGATGGGCAATTTGGCACGACGTTTGACCTTGGCATCTTGTACTTTTGACCTCGCATTTCCACCTCAAAGGAACACGAAACACAACCCCATGCACAAAACAGCAACCCTCCTGGCCTTGGCGATTTGCGTTCAAGGATTCGCACAGAAGGAAGTGGTTTCCGCGTACAACGCCAACAAAGAGGGCGATTACGCGTCGGCCGTGACCTACATCGAACAGGCCATCGAAAACCCCAAAGCCAACGTCAAGAACAAGACGTGGCGCTACCGTGGCGAAATCTACTTGAACGTAAGCCGGGACAGCTCTCTGTACGCCGCGTATCCGGACGCCCTGAAGTTGTCCAAGGAGAGCTACATGAAGGCTCAAGAGCTTGACGCCAAAGGGTCGTACGCCCAGGAGATTCAAATTGGGTTGGGCCAAGTTCAAATGGCAGCCAACAATGCGGGAATCGGGAATTACAACACCGGCGACTTTGGGCGTGCGGGCACGTTGTTTGACTTGAGTGCGGAGATTGCCTCTGCCTTTGACGCTGTGGACACCATGGCCATTTACAATTCTGCGTTGTGTTACGAGAAAGCTGGCGAAGTGGATTTGGCGGTTGCGCGTTACCAAGCCTGTGCAGACATTGAATACCAAGTCCCCAACGTGTTCTTGTTCATCAGCAACTTGTACCGCGACAACGGGCGGGAGGAGGAAGCCCTCCTGACGCTGAAGTCTGCTCGTGAGCTGTATCCACGTGAACAGAGCTTAATCATCGAGGAGCTCAACATCTACCTAACCAACGAGGAATTCGACAAGGCAAAGGAAAACTTGAGTCTGGCAGCAGAACAGGATCCGACCAACGAGATTCTGTGGTTCAGTTTGGGCAGCGTGTTGGACAACCTCGGAAACTCCGACGAAGCAATTGAAGCGTACAAAAAGGCGCTTGAAGTCAAGGCCGACTATTTCGATGCCAATTACAACTTGGGTGCTTTGTACTTCAACCAAGCGGTGCAAGGAATCAATGCGGCCAACGACATGTGGAAGCCACGTATGACCAAGACGGAGTCCGCTGAGCAAAAGCGATTGGAGGACGAGGCCAAACAGCTCTTTGCAACCGCTCAACCGTATTTGGAGGCAGCTCATGCTGCGGATGCAAACGACTTGGAAACGTTGCGTTCTCTTCGGGATGTTTACGCTCGTACGGGTGAAGACGACAAACTCTTGGAAGCCTCGGCAAAGATCAAGGCTCTGTCCAACTAACCAAGGAGAAAGGGGCTGACATGCCCTTTTCTTTGACACCACATAGATAACATAATGTATATTATCATTCAGAAGGGTCTGAAGACTGATTCTGTGTGATTTGTGAGAAAACCCGGGCAAACGGCTTGTTTTGATACGTATGCGTTAAATTTGCGGTCCTGGAGGTTTGGCAGAGTTGGTCGATTGCACCGGTCTTGAAAACCGGCGTGCCGCAAGGTACCGGGGGTTCGAATCCCTCAGCCTCCGCAACGAAAAAGCGCCCGCATCAGCGGGCGTTTTTCATATCAATGATTTCCCATGAAACCTTCTGGCAACTGGCCGAGTTTAGAGAACATGAACTACAACACCATACGTTTAGCATTCTCGACATGGGCAATGATGCTCACTGCAGTTCAAATCTGCGCCCAGGTCAGCGTTTATGGATTTTACAGCACGTACACCGACCCCAGCAATCCCATTGTAT
>JBDQOS010000269.1:0-4473 GCA_040261075.1 Flavobacteriales bacterium | reverse complement strand
GGCACCGACACACGCACAGGCCCCAAGTCCAAGCAAGCGGAAGCCACGAGGTGCAATCGCTCGGCAACGGGCGTTCCCACGCCCCACTCCGGGTTTCTCGCCAAGGCGCCCCCGGCCTGCACCGAGATGGGCAAGCCCATCGGAAGGCGCATTTCAGCACTCAAGGACGAGAAGCCCCGCGACGACACGAGGTTGAGCGGCAATCCACCCCGCTCGAGGTTGGCCTGGCGTGACAGCCACGAACCCGCCGAAGTGTCCGCACCGCGGTAAAGCAACAGCGCGTCGACCAACGGGTCAAACGACGCTTGGGGGCCAGCAGGAGCAGCCCCAAACTCGTCCCACCCATCCACTGCGACGAGCCGCGCATCCACGCTCCACTGTCCGTCGCGGCCCGCGGACGGCACCGTGCGTTCGAGGTGGTACCACGCGTCCAGGACGGAGTTGTTCATGGTCAAGGGCTGCGGGGGATCGATGAGGAACACGTCCACGCCGTCGTGCTGCACGCGGGTCGTCCAAACCGACAGCGACTGACGTGCGCCCGGAAGTCCCTCCAACCGGTGGTTGACCACAAGCTCCGCGCGTGCGGCCATGCGACGAATCACCGGCGGTTCGCTCAACCAAAGCCATTGGTCTTGGTACCCGTCGATGTGAATGAATTCCGTCGACAACGTGGCATCCACAGGACTCGTGGGGTTGGCATCCAGCCGGTACGCCATGGCCAACGACGTGCGGGTCAGCGGCCCCGGATTCAATTCGACGTAAGCCTGTGCCGTGTTGGGCTGAAGGAATTCAATGGCCCCAAACCGCCGGCTCTTCATCGCCCAGCTGAAATCTCCGTGCCGTCCCTCGACCGCCAACAGGCCTTCGAGGTTCAACCCACCTTGGAATCGATCTCGGCCCACAAGGGGCGTCCAGCGCCAGGTCACGTCGCGCCACGGCAACGCGGAGTTGTGCACGGTGGCCCCGAGCATCAGCCCGTCGTGGTGGTTCCACCCCAACGCAGGCGCCCAAAAGAGCTGCGTCCGTTCCGGATCTTCCAGCCGGGTCAGCATGCGCACCTGAAGGGGCTCCACCCCGCCGAGCATGCGGGCCTGTCGAGTGTTGTTCTTGCGGTTGTAATCGAGCGTGGACCGGTCGTGGTCCAGGACCCAGCGGTCCACGTCGACCTGAGGACAGGGCGCCTCGCCGACCTCGCCTGGAGCCAGGAGCGGCAAATCGACGACCGCCACCACGGACTCGCCTTTCAGGCCGGAGACACGGGCGGGCGAGCTCAGCTCGCCGACGTTGCGCACCTTGATGCCACGGAACGTCGCCGGTCCGGACGCCTTCGCATTGGTGGAGACGAGCTTGAGGTCGTTGCGCTGGGTGGTTTGGACCCACTCGTCGAAGAACCACGACAGGTCCTCTCCCGTCGACGCCTCCATGCTCGCCTGCAAATCGGCCGGGGACGGGTGGCGGAACTTCCACGTGTCGAAGTACGCCTGCATCGCCGCGTCAAAGCGCTCGGTACCCAAGTGCGATTGCAGCATGGCGAACGCGGCCGCGGTCTTCTTGTAAATGATGGCGCCGTAATTGAGGGACGTGAGGCTGTTGCTGTGGCATTGCATCGGCTGGTCGACGCCCAAGCGTGCCGGGAACAAGTAGCTCAACTCGTCGATCCACTTGTAACGAAAATCGTCGACGTCGAACCGCTTGGCGAGGTTGCTGTTGCCCACCAGGAAATTCAGGCCCTTGTCCTTCCCGTACTTCGTCAGGATGTAGCGCGTCTCGTTGAAGGAGTTGATGCCCTCGTCCATCCATGCATTGTCGCGCTCGTTGCTTCCGAGGATTCCGTAAAACCAGTTGTGGCCAACCTCGTGGACGATGACCGTTTCCAATCCTGAGGCCGACCCCGCGCTCCCAATGACCGTCACGTTGGGGTATTCCATTCCGCCTCCTGCCGAAATCGTTCCGTCCACCGCCGTGACTTGGTCGTACGGGTAGTCGCCGTTCCAAAGCGAGTAGTAGTACGTCGCATCGTGCAGGTATTCCGGGGCTTCTCTCCACCATTCGGCGTTTTCTGGCGTGAACATCGACCAGGTGGTGACCACCCGGTCTTCGTTGGGCAAGAGCACCTCGCCACGAAGCACCTTGTAGCGCTTGTCGGCGAACCACGCAAAGTCGTGCACGCGCGACTGGCGGTAGTGCAACGTCTTCATGCGCTCGGACGAGGGCGGGAAGTCGTTGGTGGCCTCCTCCCAACCACCCCGGTCACACCAGTCTTCTGAGGCTTTGGCAAGGCTGTCGAGTCGCGCCGCCTCGGCGTCGTTGTCCTCCGATCCCGTCACGAAGTCGCCTGTGGCGCCGACGGTGTAGTTCTCCGGCAAGGTGATTCGGACGTCGAAGGTGCCGTACTCGGAGTAGAATTCGCCCTGGTTGAGGTAGGGCATCGGGTGCCAGCCGTCGGCGTCGAAGACCGCGGGTTTGGGGTACCACTGCGTGATTTGGTACGATTCGCCCAAGTGGCCCAAACGCGAAATTTTCCCGCTCGGCAACTCCACCCGAAACGGGGTGCTCAGCTCCAACGACTGTCCCGGTCCCAGGGGCGCAGGAAGCATGACTTTGGCGATGTCGATGTGCTCGGGGTGGTAGCTCCATTCCAAGGCCTGTCCGTTCGAGCTGAAGGCCAGCGAGTCGATGCCACCGAGGTCCCGGCTCATGGTGTAGAACATGAACATCTCGCCGTCGCGGAATTGCTGCTTTGCCAGCGCCGTCTTGCCGTTCCGGTAAGCGTTGGGCCACAAGTGCATCCACACAAAGTCCAGCATTTCCGGACTGTTGTTGTGGTAGGTGATTGCGATGTCGCCGCGCAGTTCGTGACGCGTGTCGTCAAGGGTCACGCGGATGTCGGAATCGACCTGTTGTTGCCACGTTTGGGCGAAAAATTCGAAGGGGGTTGCGGCGGCGAGAATCAAAGCCCCAAACGCGGCGAATCGAAGGCGAACGTTCATGCGTGCAAGTTAGGCGGGGCGAGCGCTTCCGTGCCCGGGCGGGACGTGGTAACTTTGGGGTCCCATGCATCGAACGCACACTTGCGGAGAACTCCGCCTTGACCATGCAGGCACCCACGTCACGCTCAGCGGATGGGTGCAGCGAACCCGCGACTTGGGCGGGATGACGTTTGTGGACCTTCGGGACCGCTACGGGCTGACCCAACTCGCCTTCAACATGGACTCCAACGCGGAGCTCTGCACCCAAGCACGCAAGCTCGGCCGCGAGTTTGTGATCAAGGTGGAAGGCGCCGTGCGGGAGCGCGAATCGAAGAACAACCGCGTGCCGACGGGCGACATCGAAATCGACGTCACGCGCCTTGAGGTGCTCAACGCTGCGAAGACGCCCCCGTTCACCATCGAGGACGAGACCGACGGCGGCGACGATTTGCGGATGCAGTACCGGTATTTGGACTTGCGCCGCAAGCCGGTCCAAAACAACCTCTTCCTGCGTCACCGCGTGGGCATCGAGACGCGGAAGTACCTCGACAGCGTGGGCTTCATCGACGTCGAGACGCCGTACCTCATCAAGTCCACGCCGGAAGGCGCCCGCGACTTTGTGGTGCCCAGCCGCATGAACCCTGGCCAGTTCTACGCCCTGCCACAGAGCCCCCAGACCTTTAAGCAGCTGCTCATGGTCAGCGGGTTTGACCGCTACTACCAAATCGTGAAGTGCTTCCGCGACGAAGACCTTCGCGCCGACCGCCAGCCGGAATTCACCCAAATCGACTGCGAGATGGCCTTCGTGGAACAGGAAGACATCCTGAACACCTTCGAAGGCATGGTGCGTCACCTGTTCAAGGTGGTCCTCGACGTCGAGGTGGAGGAATTCCCTCGCATGGACTACGACGAGGCGATGCGCCGCTACGGCAGTGACAAACCGGACGTGCGCTTCGACATGGAGTTCGTGGACTTCGCGTCCGTGGCTCAAGGCAAGGGATTTGGCGTGTTCGACTCGGCCGAAGCCGTGCTCGGCATTGTGGCTCCTGGCTGCGCGTCCTACACGCGAAAGCAGCTCGACGCCTTGACCGACTGGGTCAAGCGCCCCCAAATTGGCGCCAAAGGACTTGTCTACTGCAAGGTCAACGAAGACGGGACGTTCAAGTCGAGCGTCGACAAGTTCTTCAGCCCCGAAGACCAAGCGGCCTGGGCGTCGCATTCCGGCGCCAAAGCTGGCGATCTGGTTTTGATGCTCAGCGGCGACCTCGACAAGGTTCGCAAGCAGCTTTGCGAACTCCGCCTGCACCTGGGCGCCGAGCTCGGCCTTCGCGACCCCAAGGTCTTCAAGCCCCTTTGGGTCGTTGACTTCCCGCTCCTCGAATGGGACGAAGACACCGAGCGCTACCACGCCATGCACCACCCGTTCACGTCGCCCAAGCCCGAGCAGATGGGCATCCTTGAAACGGATCCCGGTGCGGTCAAGGCCAACGCCTACGACATGGTC